>CAZALG010000064.1:0-9205 GCA_964485935.1 uncultured bacterium
GGCTTTTTGCATTTCATTCCGTATCTCAGATGGGATATGTTATAGTAGGGATTGGTTTGGGAACGCCTTTAGGTATCCTCGGAGCTCTTTTTCACCTCTTAAACCATTCTGTTTTTAAATCTTTGCTTTTTCTTTCGTCAGGAGCTATAGAGAATGGAACGGGAACAAGAAATATGAAAGAACTGGGTGGACTAAGAGAAACTATGCCGGTTACATCGGGAAGTGCTGTTGTCGGTTCATTGTCTATTTCGGGCGTACCTCCGTTTAACGGATTTTGGAGTAAATTAATTATAATTCTTGCGGCTTTTCAAGCAAAAAATATATGGGCGGCGGCAGCGCTTATTTTAACCGCCTTTTTGACGCTTATGTGTTTTTTGAAGTTTCAGCGCCATGCGATTTTTGGTGAAGTATCAAAAAAAGTTAAAGGCGCAAAAGAGGCGCCTTTTGCGATGGTTCTTTCTTTGGTCGTGTTCGCGGTTTTCTGTCTGTTGCTTGGAATTTTTAACGAGTGGGTTTTGACCAATATTATCGTACCGGCTCAGAGTATAATAACTAATAAATTAGGCTATATAGCATCTGTTTTGGGGATATAGGGAGATGATATGAAGAAAAGAATTACTCAATTTATAATATACTTAATAATGTGGGTTCTTCTAACATGGTCTTTGAATTTACAAGATCTTATGGCCGGGATGGTTGTCGCATTAGTTGTAACGATTCTTACAAGGAAACTTTTCCCTGATGATTTTATTAAGTTATTAGATCCGCTTCGTTTTATACTTGCGCTTCTCTATATACCCTATCTCGTTTATTATATCTTTATTGCCAATCTCGATGTAGCGTACAGGGTTTTAAATCCAAACTTACCGATAAATCCGGGAATTGTTAAGGTGAAGACCAGTCTTAAAAATGAACTTGCAAAAACCATTCTTGCTAATTCTATTACACTGACGCCAGGAACTCTTACTATAGAAGTTGATAATGAATATTTTTACGTTCACTGGATAAATATTTCCAGTGACGACCCGGATGTGCAGAGAAGAATAATTTTGGGTAGATTTGAGAGGGTGCTAAGGAGGATATTCGAATAATGTTTACTTTTTTGTTTATTTCTTTAATTGTAGGATCTCTTATGTGTCTCTATAGAGTGATGGTTGGGCCGACCCCGCCCGATAGAATGGTTGCTATAGACATACTTGGGATTCTTGTTGTGGGAATGTGTGCTCTTTTTGCTGTTTATAAGAGTAGAGGTTTTTATCTTTATATAGCTATTTCCTGGTCTATACTTTCTTTCGTTGGCACTCTTGCTCTTGTTAAGTTCCTGGAAGGGAGAGGCTTTGATGAGTAATAATTTCGCTTTAGCTTTTATTATTATTGGAGTAGCTTTTGATTTGTTGGGATGTCTTGGTTTAGTTAGGCTTCCGGACATTTATAATAGATTACAGGCTGCTACTAAATCAGTTACGCTTGGCACCTGTGCCATACTATTTGGTGTGTTTCTTGAATTTGGTTTCTCTTCCGGTGGTATTAAAGCATTGATTTGTATAATATTCGTAATGTTTACTTCTCCTACGGCGGCTCATGCACTTGCAAGAGGTTCTCATATAAGAGGGTTTAAATTATGGGAAGGAAGCAAGGTGGATAAATTAAAAGAGGATAGAAAAAAGTAGATGGCAATAAAAAAACCTAAGATAAGAGAACTCGGCGAAGCAATAAGGGCTTTGGTGAAAGGACCTTTTACCACTAAGTTTCCTTTTGAACCAGCTAGTATTATTCCGGAATTCCGCGGTTTTCCCGAATATCAGGATGATGGTTGTGTAAGGTGTGGTGCGTGCGCTGAAGTTTGCCCAGCGCAAGCCATAGAAGTAGAAGAGTACGAGAAAGACGGAAAAAAGTTCCGAATAATGCGCTTCCGTTATGATATATGTTTGCTCTGCGGTCAATGCGGAGCTTTATGTACTACGGGTGAGGGTATAGAATATACCAATGAATACGCGAAAAATACTTTTGATAGAAGTGAAGCAATTCAGGAAGTAGAAGATGAGTTGGTGGAATGTGAAAAGTGTGGTAAGATTATAAGCACAAGACGCCATCTTGAATGGATTGCTGAACGACTTGGAGAGAAAGCTTTTGCTAATCCTACAATTGTATTGGCAAAACATATTCCCATGGGCGTTGCGGATGTAGAGAAAAAGGACAAAGAGCCCTGCGAGTTTCATAGAGAGGATTGGTATAAAATTCTTTGTCCCGACTGCCGCAGAGCCGCCTGGATGAAAGAAAACTTCCAGTAACAAAACTTATTTCTCACACAAAGACACAAAGAACACAAAGAAAAATTATGTTGTTTTTTACAACCCACAACCCATTTTTCACATGTAGGAGATGTAGAACTTGTTGTTTTTGCTAATAGCCAAAAGCTAATAGCAAATAGCTTGTTTTAGATTGGTTGTGGGGTGTCGGGTTTTCGGCTGGAAAGGGTTATAACCCAACAAGCCCACAACCAATGAAGAAAGGAGGATCTGAAAATCACGCATATTGGTCTAAATTCCGAAATCTTTCCTGTAACCACCAAATCCAAATGTGAAATTGGCCCCTATAATATCATTCTTTCTTTGAGATTGCCATACTCTAATCCACTGAAGTTCGCATCCGAAATATAAGATGTTGAAATTTCCAAAATTACCAAGGTTTAATTTATATCCTATTGCTGATGAAGTATAGGGCATTTCATAAATAACACTCCAATTATTTCCTCCTCCTGTTATATAAAAAAAGGAGTTTTCATCCGTCTCGAAATTTAAGGATAAATATAAGGGAAACTCTGAACTCGCGAACATATAATCACCTGAGAAACCCGATAGAAATATTTCGCCGCCTTTCGATGATAACTGTATATCAAGATTTTCTAAAATCTTATAACTAAGTCCAAGGGATAGCCCTTCTCCCAGTATATGTATTGTATTCCCTCCACCGAATTCAAGTCCTAAGAAATTGGACTCCAGCCCAAAAGGTTTATCTACCTCGAAGATTTGACAGAAACCAGGAATTACTAAAAACAGAGAAAAAAACAAACAAATCATATTCTTGAAACCATATCCCATAAATACATTACCAAATTCCGGTTTTGCTTCGGTTATATCGCGCTTTGACCATTTCATATTTTTCTTTATTACCTTTTTACCCATTTATTTTCTCCTTTTCAAAGTACTTTTTTATACAAAGTAATATAATAATTTTTTTTATTTTGTCAACCCCTTTTTTTATTTTATGCCACAAAGGCGTATAAATCATTTATGGGTAATGAGTTGTGGGTCTTGAGTCAAGAACAATGGCAGGCGGCGGGGACAGCGTACGGTTTTGATAGAGAGCAACGAACTAATTTTTTCTTACAGGTCGTAGCTAATCTCGAAAGTATTTCCTTCTTTTTTTGTAGTTACAGGATATCCTGAATTATGAAAAACAGCCAGCATACGCTGATTGTTTGTAAGCATAACAGCGTCAAATCCTTTTATTCCTTGTTTTTTTGCTATTTCCGTCAATATATTTAGTAAATAAGTTCCGATTCCTTTAGCCTGCCAGACGTCTCTTACAAGGAAGGAGACTTCCGCGCGATTGTTTGACTCTATGTAGTAATATCTGCCTACTCCGACGATTTCTTCTCCACCGGTTCCCTGAGTAAGGCCTACGATTGCCATGTCTTTTGAAAGATCGATATTTGTAAATTCCTGTATAAATTCGTGGGGGAAGGTTTTGATGTTTTTGAAAAACCTGAATGCTATTGATTTTTCTGAACAGGCATAACACATATCTCTCAACATTTTTTCGTCTGTTGGTCTAATTGGTCTAAAGAATAATGCTGTTCCATCATGGAGAGGAACGCGTCTTTCGAATTCTTTTGGATACTTGGTTGTTTTTGGGGGCAATTCTTTTTGATCTGAATATATGTAATTTCGAGACTTAGCTTCTCTAAGGATTTCGTTGCGGAAATCCGGATGTGCTATTTCGGCCAAAGCGAGAACGCGCTCCCGGATACTTTTGCCGAACAAATAAGCTATGCCGAACTCTGTTACGACATAATGAACATCTCCTCGGGTAGTTACTACACCTGCTCCCTCGGTCAATTTAGGAGCTATTCTAGAAATTGTTCCATCTTTCGCAGTCGAAGGTAATGTGATTATAGCTTTACCGTTTTTTGCCCGGGCCGCGCCTCTGTTAAAATCAACCTGACCTCCGATGCCGCTGTAAAAGTCGTATCCTATAGAATCAGAACATACTTGACCGGTCATATCTATTTCCAGCGCCACATTTATCGCAACCATATTGTTATGTTGGCTGATTACAAAAGGATCATTAACATATTCAGAAGGCCTAAATTCGAACATCTGATTTTCGTGGATGTAATTGTATAATTTTCTTGTACCATAACAGAAGCTGGCGGTTACTTTTCCCCGGTTAATTGTCTTACGTTTACCGTTAATGACTCCATCTTCGATTAGAGGAATAATGGCATCGTTAAACATTTCCGTGTGTATGCCTATATCTTTTTTATCTTCAAAATACTTGAGAACTGTTTGAGGAATATTTCCTATGCCTACTTCGACAGTATCTCCGTCTGATATCAGGGAAGCCACGTTTTTTGCTATAGCATCAATACTTTCATCAGCTTCCGGCACTTCATATTCTAATATATCGCGATTACTTTCCACAATCGTATCTACCATATCTATTGAAATAAAAGAATCACCGAGGGTTCTCGGCATTTTTTCGTTTACTTCCGCTATAACCATTGAGCTGTTTTCTACCGCAGATTTTACTATATCTACTGAAACGCCAAGACTGAGATAACCGTTCTTATCCGGAGGACTAGTCTGAATAAGGGCAACATCTATAGGTATTATTCCTCGTTTGAAGAGACGCGGAATTTCAGAGAGAAAAATTGGAGTATAATCTCCTCTCCCGCTTACTATGCCCTGTCGAACATTCGGAGCAAGAAAGAAACTGCAGGTTCTGAATTTATCGCAGTACTCTTTCTTTATATAGGGGGCATCTCCCTGTGTTAGAAGATGATATATTTCTGCGTCCTCTATTTCGTTTTTTTTATTGGTGAGTTCTTCTACAAGAAGTTGAGGTTGCCCGCATCCCGTACCGATAAAAATACGTGAGCCCGATTCAATCTTTCTTATTGCTTGTGAAGCGGTCTTTAATTTGCTCTTGTAAAGTTCTCTCCAGTTTGGCATTTAATTTGACTCCTTTGATAAAATTATTCTAGCATCGACCACAAAGGCCCCTTCTCCCGGATGCCCAACCTTTAGAGGGTTAATATCTACCTCCTCAAATTCAGGAAAATCCATTACTAATTGTGAAAGCTGCAGTAAACTTGTAGCAATAGCCTGAATATCGACAGCTCTTTGTCCCCGGACTCCGGTAAGAAGTTTGTAAGTTTTTGTGTTTTCCATCATTTTTTTGCACTCTTCAGCAGTTATTGGAGCGAGACTGAAACTGACATCTTTAAGTACTTCGACGAAAATACCTCCGAGACCAAACATAAGCATCGGCCCAAACTGTGGGTCTTTTTTCATCCCCAAAATTACTTCTTTTCCAGTAGTTATCATTTCTTCTACCAGAACACCTCTAAGATCTGCCTCGGGCGTTTTCTTTTTAACCCTCAGCATCATCAGGTCAAAAGCGTCCTCGACTTCAGTTGGACTGCTTAGCCCTATTTTAACACCACCTACATCGGATTTATGAAGAATATCGGGACTCGATATTTTCATCGCTACCGGATAACGCATCTCATTTGCGAACCTAACTGCTTCTTCGGAAGAAGAGGCAAAATGTCCTTCAGGTATAGTCATTCCGTATGATTCCATTATTGTCTTGGCGTCGAATTCACCTATCTCGAGCAGGTTTCTTGAACGATAAGATTTTATAATTTTAATAACAGGATGTGTGTTCACGGCAAATCTTTCGATAATGCGAAGAGGTCTCGATTTATATTTATTGTATTTTAACATTTCGGACATTGCTCTGGCTGCTCTCTTGGGAACCGAATACTGCGGTATATGGTTTTCTCTTAAGATATTTAACCCCTTTTTTATTGTGTTTGCACCCATAAAACAGGTTAATACAGGCTTTGAATATTTTTTTGAAATTTTAACTAATTCTTCTGCGATCGCGGAATCATCCGTCATTTTTTGAGGTGTCAGGATAACTACCACTCCGTCTACAGATTTGCTTTCGAGTACGCATCGGAGGCTCTCTCCATATCTTTTTTTGTCAGCATCACCAAGAACATCGACTGGATTATTGACCGACGCTGAAGGGGGAAGAAGTTTTAAAAGATTTGATTTTGTTTCTTCATCCATATTAACTACTTTGAGTCCCGACATTTCAAGAGCGTCCGACGTCATAATTCCCGGCCCCCCCGCATTTGTTATAACTGCTATACGATTGCCCTTAGGTAAAGGCTGGTATGCAAGAGCGGTACTTATATCGAATAGATGTTCTATTGATTGAGCTCTAATTACTCCCAATCTCTTAAAAGCACACTCGTATGCGTTATCTGAACCTGCAAGGCTTCCCGTATGGGAAGAAGCAGCTTTGGCGCCTGCTTCACTTCTTCCCGATTTTAAAATAACAAGAGGCTTAACCTTGCCGACTCTTTCGGCTATACGCATAAATTCCTGTCCGCGTGAAATATCCTCGAGATATGCGGCTATAACTTTTGTCTTTTTGTCACCCTTAAGATATTCGAAAAAGTCTACTTCATCAATAGCTGCTTTATTGCCAATTGAAGCTATGAGTGAAAAACCTACTTTATTTTCCTTTGCCCAGTCCTGGATAGATGTGATAAGGGCTCCGGATTGAGAAATTAACGCTATTTCCCCGGGTTCGTCGATTGGTTGTCCAAATGCGGCATTTAATTTTTGCCATGGATTTATTAATCCGAGACAATTTGGACCCATCATGGTAATCTTAGCTAACCTAGCTTGCTTTACGAGTTCTTTCTGTGCTTTTTTACCTTCCTCGTCGGTTTCTCCAAAACCGGAAGATATGACAATTGCTGCTTTTACGCCTTTTTTCGAGCAATCTTTTATTATGGAAAAGACAATATCGCGGTTTACTACAATGACAGCGCAGTCGATACTTTCGGGAACATCGGTTAAAGAAGAGTAACATTTTGTGTTGAGGATAGTTTCGCTTTTAGGATTTATAGGATAGACAGGACCTTCAAATCCTCCGTCCAGAATGTTCTTCAGTACTGCATGCCCTACCTTTTGCGGATTGCTTGAGGCACCCACAACCGCAATAGATTCAGGATACAATAAATTTTTAAAACTCATATTCGTAATCTTTATATATCATTATATTTATTAAATTTTGAACCCTATGTTTATAAAAAGCATTATGTGTAAATCGTTTTTACATAGTTCAGGTTAATTTATATTAATATCAAAAGTGATAATGTCAAGAATATAAATGACAAAAAAATATTTAATTAGCCACGGATTTGAATTGATTTGCTCCACTACATCCCAAATTTCGTTTGTTGTCTAAAGCTAATAGCAAAAGGCGAAAAGCTAAAATCTTTGTTTAACAACAAATTATAAGAATATTTTAATGATTGTAAGAATGCCGAGCGAAATTGTAACAAATCCAATAATTAATTTCATTTTTCTTTCTTGGATTTTTTTAACAGTAAAGGCTGAAAGAGGTGTAGAAAGAACTGCGCCTATGAAAAGGGGTAAAGCCAGATTCCATTCTATATTGCCCTTTAAAAATAGGTAAAGAATAAAACCCACAAGACATATTATGCCTTCTGCAAGGGATGTGCTTCCTACGGCGCTTTTTGCCCCTCTGCCGGTAACAACCTGTCCGCCGGTAACTAGAGGACCATAGCCGCCACCCGAAACTCCTTTATTAAACCCGCTAATAATGGCTATAAGACTAAAACCCTTCCAGTTGAAACTAGAGGGTCTACTAATTTTAAATAATATATATACCCCAATAAAGAAAATCATTAAACCAATATAAAGCTTTAAGACTATTTTTGGAACGTTTAAAGAAAAAAACACCGCGGAAACGACGCCCAGAACTCCCAGAACAACAAGAACATAAGAGACCTTCGCATCCTCTGAACGTGGAAGATAACCGAGGAAACGCAATCTTCTGGAAACGATTCGGTCATCTTTTCCGAAATCGAAAGAAACATTGCCGAGCTTATGATGAAATACTGCGGCTAATATTCCGGTCACGAATTCAGAGAAAAGTATCGCAGGAACCACCTGCAAAGGACTGAAACCAAGAAGCAGAAGCAGGGGAGTTAAGGTTGTGCCGTAACCCATACCCAAAGTTGAATCCACATACTCACAAACAAAAGCAAACAATGCATATAACAAAAACACAAAACCTCCTTTATTATATATTTAAAGAACTTGTTATCTATACTACAATCGTACTACGATTATAATACAGTTTTCGAGTTTGTCAAGGGGTGGTGGGACAGTAAATAAAATGTCAAAATCGAAAAAGCAAAATGACAAATAAAAATGCAAAACTGATAGGATTCAGATTTGCCTGGATTGGGGGAGGATTTTTGCGTTTTTTTTGTTTGTTTTTGAACTTTGGTTTGTAGTTTTGAATTTTAATCTTTGATTTTTAAATTTTAAAGGTAGCCAAGTTTTTCGAGGCGTTTTTTTATAAGTTTTACCTCTTCAGCGGAAAGATCCTCTCTGTCTGATTTTTTAAGGACGGCAAGGTCTCTTAATACGTATACGACGAACTCGTTTACACTGCTGAAGCCGGTATTTTCTATTATTTTTTTGAGTTTAATATATAATGGTCGCGGTATTTTTAAGGTTACCTTATCGCTTTTCATGTGTATATTTTAAGCTTTATTTTGAGTTAGTCAAGATTTAAATATCTATTGAACCACAAAGACCACAAAGTGCACAAAGAGAAACAACAAAAAATATACATTCTTGTTTAAAACCCACCTCACCAAAATTAGAAACACAAATAGCACGAATTGCACAAATATATTTTTGACTTTGGATATTGGGCATGAGACTTCGGACCCGATTTTTTTAAAAAAAATCAAAAAAAGGGTTGACAAATTCGGATAAATGCGTATAATACTTTGTATAAAAAAGTACTTTGTAAAGGAGGATATAAAATGGGTAAAAAAGAAAAATTTTTTAAAACG
>CAZALG010000065.1:0-9181 GCA_964485935.1 uncultured bacterium
CCGCAATTACTCCCACTCCCGCGGGCGAAGGTAAAACCACAGTTTCAATAGGTTTATCCCTCGGGTTGAATAAACTAGGAAAGTCCTCGATTGTAACCCTGCGAGAACCTTCTCTAGGGCCATTATTCGGAAGAAAAGGAGGAGCAACAGGCGGAGGTTACGCTCAGGTTCTTCCAATGGAAGAAATTAACATGCATTTCACAGGTGACATGCGCGCTGTAGAAACTGCCCATAACCTCATTGCCGCTGTTTTAGACAATCATATATACCAGAGAAAAGAACCGCGACTCGACCCGAGAAGAACAAAATGGTGCAGGGTTATGGATATGAACGACCGCGCGCTACGCGACGTAGTAATAGGTCTTGGAGGGAGAATTCATGGTATTCCAAGAGAATCTTTTTTCCAAATTACTGCGTCTTCAGAAATTATGGCCATTCTGTGTCTTGCTGAGAATTATAGCGAATTAAAAGAAATGCTTTCCAATATTTTACTGGGTTTCACTTATGATGAAAAACCGGTTTATCTAAAAGACTTAAAAATCGAAGGTGCTGCTACCGCCTTACTTAAAGACGCTTTAAAACCAAATCTAGTTCAAACAACCGAAGGCACACCAGCTCTGGTTCATGGGGGGCCCTTTGCTAACATCGCTCAGGGTACTTGTTCAGTTCTTTCTATGAAATTAGCCCTTAAACTTTGCGAATACGTTGTAACTGAAGCAGGTTTTGGATTTGATTTGGGTGCAGAAAAATTTTTCGACATCGTGGCAAGAAAATCAGGGCTTAAACCTCAAGTAGTAGTTCTTGTGGCAACCACTAGGGCGCTAAAAAATCACGGCGGGAAAGAACTAAAAGACATTGGAAAACCAGACCCTAAAGCAGTTCGAAATGGCTTGCCAAATCTTGAAAAACATCTTGAAAATATTAGAAAATTCGGCATTCCAGCAATAGTCGCCATAAATAAATTCGCTAACGACACAAACGCAGAAATAGAAGTTATAAAGGAATTTGCTAGTTCGAAAAACATAGAATCATCAGTTGTAGAAGTTCACCAGAAAGGCGGAGAAGGAGGGATAGACTTAGCGAGAAAAGTAATCGAGAAAACAAATCAAAAAGGGAAATTCAAACCTCTTTATCCTCTTAATGAATCAATAGAAAAGAAAGTTAAAATTGTAACAAGTGAAATTTACGGAGCCGCAGCAGTCGAATTTACAAAAGAAGGAAAGTCAGATCTAAAACTAATTAAAAAACTTGGCTTAGAAAAACTTCCCATTTGTATTGCTAAAACTCAAAAATCCCTCTCTGACGATCCTAAACTTTTATGTAGACCTGAAGATTTTATAGTAACGGTAAAAAGAATTGAAATTTCAAGGGGTGCAGGGTTCTTAATCCCAATAACCGGCGATATCCTTCTTATGCCCGGTTTGCCCAAAAACCCCGCGGCAGAAAACATCGATATAGATGCTGAAGGAAATATAACGGGACTGCTCTAACCCCCCTCTACCCAACTCCCCAAAATGTAAAAATTAAATAGCAAATTGTAAAATGACAAATCAAAGTTCTAAAATTATTAAAAAAAGGGGAATAATAAACTACACAAATAGTACAAATATCTTTTGAGTTTTTTACGTTTAGGGGGAAGGGATAATTTTAAATTCTTACTTGTCATTTTGATTTTTAATTTTTGACATTTAATTTACAAAATAAAAAACCGCGGTACCTGTTTACAAATACCGCGGTTTTTTTTAACTTTTTGAGAGTTTACTCTTCTTCGGCTTCCTCTTCCATCGGCTCTTCAGTTTCTTCTTCTATAACCTCTCCCGCTTCTTCGGCCTCTTCTTCCGGAGCTGCCTTTATTTCGAATTCAGCCTTACCCAATATATCTCCGTCTTCAGAGACTATTTCTACATGCCCTTTGCCTAACCCCATATTAACCATTTTAGAACTCCATGTACGCCAGGATACCGACCTTACCGCCAGATTGACTTTCACAATCTCTTTATCGCCAAAATACCAGACATGATTAACAGAAGTAGTATCTTGGGCTCCACCAATTCTGGTAAAACAGTATATCTTGTCCAGATCATCAGTAAACACAGTACCTGCACCTACCGGCTGCTTATTCTCAACTGCAGAGCAAATCGCAATATCTTCTAATACTAATTCTGGCTCTTCCGCTGCCACTGCGGTTGTATCTTCCATCGGCTCCTCGGCCGGCTCTTCCTGAGCGAAACAAACACCCGAAAGAACAAGGACACTCAACAATACTAATAAGGTTTTTTTAAACATATTACCCTCCTGTTTTCCTTTGTTTAACATAATCAAAACCTATAATCAACAATCAAAAACCCACACTTAATAAAGCAAATTAAACCAACCGGGGTTTTTAACATGGGGGACTCAATTTATGGGGTTTGGTACTCTCCTTACTATGGGCGGAGAAAGTGAGTATTTATTATTAGCGAAGTCAATTATATTACATCTACTCTTAAAGTAATAATTTACCTCTGTATAATGTTCTGCCTTTATCATAATCGTGATTATAATAAAAAACCCGTCTTTTGTCAATCCAAAAAAACTTCCTCACCATATATTTTAACCACAAATAGCACAAAGAAAAAAGAATGTTATTTAGGGTTTAACTGTGTCAATTGAATTTCCATCAGCAGTTTTTCTTTGTTTTCCCATCTCTGTTAATATCTCAAGGGCAATTTGATTATCCGGATACATGTCCAACACAGAATTTACTTGTTGCAAAGCCTCCTGCATATTATCCGTACTCACCAGAGCAACAGCCAAATAAATTCTGCTCTCTATAGAAGTTGGATTAACTGCAATAGCGCGGCGGAACCAGGGGATTGCTTCACTGAAACGTTTATTTTTTGCAAAGTATAACCCTAACTTCATGGATGGCTGCTCCCTTTCGGAATTAAGAGCTGCTTTTCGTAAATGTTGAAGGGCTTCGGTGTCTCGCCCGGTTATCTCTAACAAAAGGCAAAGATTGTATTGTGCTTCAGCAGATGTCGGTTCCAGATGTATCGCACGCCGGAAGTATTTCTCAGCCATCTGTGTATTACCTTGATTCATAAATTCTATTCCAAGCATGTTGAGAGCCTCTACGTTGTCAGAATCGAGTTCCAGTACCCGTTTATAAATATTCACAGCAGATTGAATAGAACCAGGGGGTCTCCCGGCAATCATCATCAAAGCTATCGGATCTTCCCAGTATATATCAGCAAGTTTCTGTATATAATAAGGCCATTCTTCATAAATACGACGCATCCTTCTGATTCGTATATTATCCGGCAATAAGACATAAGCCTCACTCAGCCGACCCAACAAAGCCAGGCGATTAACCTCAGTATAAAGATTTAGTTCTTCCCTCAATTGCTTTGCATCCCGTTCGGGACCTGTGTTAGTAAGGTATGGCCAAATATCTTCCATCAACTCTATAAGTTCAGCGTCTATAAGCATTGTGCCTCTTGAATAAGGGGTTTCATAATGGGTATACGGGAGATTATCCGTATTTACAGGTCCCTTACCGACCCAATGCCGCAGTCTATCTCCGGCGCATAAAAACGTGTTTAAAAATCCGGAAGGGTTATGCAAACCGTATGGTTTTAGATCTTCACTAACTCTCTCTACCGCAAGCCGTTCTCTTAGGTTATCGAGATTTATTTTAAGCGGCGACGGTGCAGCAACAAGAAGTGCATATGAACTAAAAGTCGCCCTTTCCTCTACCCCATGAACAATCCACAGGCTAACGTTAGGAAAAACCGACTGAAAGGTACGCACTATTATCTTAAACTCGGCTGTACTTAGGTTATGCATTGGTATCCATTGGACGAAAACCCCTTTGTCCGTCAAGCGTTCCCTTACAAGACGGTAAAATTCCTCAGTATAAAGCACCCAGCTGTCGCTTGATTTAGGATGGGTCGCGTCCGATACTACAACTTGCCACTTACGAGGAGACATAAGTAAATAATTTCTACCGTCATCAATTACCACTTTGGCGGTAGGATTTTCTAATAAATTGTTGTTTTCCTCCTCAAGCAGTTTTGCGGCTTCTACCACACTTTTTTCCATATCCACTATCGTAAGCGATTTAACCTCGGGTAAACAGGTTGTAGCTCCTGCGGCTATACCACCGCCAAAGCATATCATTAATACCTCATCAGGATGAGGATGAAGCATAGGACCCAGATCACCTATCATCTTAAAGCAAAGCTGAGTGGTATAGAGAAGAGGAACCTCGCTTACTCCATTTATATAAACTGTCTTACAATTATTTATTTTATCACGCGTTACGATTGAAGTACCGGTCCTGCCTTCCCTATAAAAAAGAACATCCGTGTGTTTGGATAGATAAAAACTCGTTGAGTTAAATACCCTCTGACAAAGATTTGACGGCACTAAAAAAAACACGACCAAAACTAAAGTATAGATAACTGCTAATCCTACCTTAAACCATTGTTTTTCCTCCCTGCTGCGGACAAGTAAAAAAATACCCATAGCACCGCAGATTAAGGATACGAATAAAAAACTTCTCTGAATACCCAGTGTTGGTATAAGTACAAAAACCGGCAAAAGCGAACCGACTACAGTGCCTGCCGTGTTTATCGCGTAGAGTTCTCCTATGTCTCGCCCCAGAGTCTTTAGACTATGCCCGTAGATAGAACACAAAAGTGGGAACGCTATTCCCATCAAAATTGTCGGCACAAACATAACAATAAAAGCCATCACCCTGAAGTCTAATGGAGGAGGAGATACTGCAGTATACACATATGCACTAACAACGAATGTTGCAGGAATCGAAAAAGCCAACAATATTTCTATTAAACCAAGCACCTTTATGGGACTCTTGATCTTAACGGCTAACATTCTATATATCAAACTGCCTATCCCTATACCCAACAAATATATAGACAGTAAAACAGGGAAAACATAAGCTATACTCGCAAGAAATGAGAGATAACGCATCCACAAAATTTCAGATGTCAGACCCACCACACCGTTAAAGAAAGCCACAACAAGGAAAAACCAAACGGGAACTTTATAATCTGAATGTAGAACCGTTTTCTCTTCCCGGAACGACTTAGTCTTATCTATATCAGTTAAATCCAAATTCGACAAGGTATTTATTGGCTTCCAAAGAACCAGGACCACAACAGCTAATACAATATAAATACCTACAGCCGTGAGGTTCATATTACCCAGACCAAGCGTATCTATCATCCAAATACCAGCCGCAAAACAACCGAAGGCGGCGCCGAGAGTGTTGAGGGCATAAAGCATACCAACATTCAAACCAACATGTTCCCTGGATGTGGTTAACATTCGCACCAATAGCGG
The DNA here is from genome assembly GCA_964485935.1 of uncultured bacterium. Classification (GTDB taxonomy): domain Bacteria; phylum Hydrothermota; class UBA3072; order UBA3072; family UBA3072; genus JAFGHJ01. The sequence goes on from CAZALG010000065.1 coordinate 5,350, forward strand.
CAGCGTTATACCCATCATAAAAGAAGGTATGCCAAGGATGCCAAAAGACAGTATAAAACGTGTTATCATGCTTATCAAGAAATAATCGGTCGTCAAAAAGGCCAATGTGGGAACAATCGCTCTCAACCAATCAAGCATCGAAGGAATAAAAAGTGCCCATACCCCAATTAACGTTAAAATTATAGCAAAAATTCCTGCCCTGTTTTGAGTGCGATCAGCAAGCCGCCCGCCAAAAATTCCTCCCAGACCGATTCCTGCCATGTAGGCAGAGAGTACTACACTTATGGCATAAGAACTATTGCCGAAAACCGTCACAAACTGCCTGCTCCATAATATTTCAAAAACAAGCGAAGCAAAACCTGAAAAAAAGAAACAAGTATATATGATTACGTGAATCCATGGAATATTGACTTGTTTATTTCGTATCTTAACCATTTGCAAATACTATACTATCAAATCAATCCGTGTCAAGCCACAGCTTACATTTTATACTCTCTTTTTGCAAGACAAAAGACGCAAAACCGCAATCATCTAAAATGCAAAAATCAAATATCAAAATGAAAAATTGCAAATCAAAGTTCAAAAACGAATAAAAAACACATAAAATCCCTTTTAGATCTGAGTACTATCGTTTATAATTTTTACATTTTTATTTGTCATTTTGCTTTTTAATTTTTAATATTTGATTTTACTATGGTATTGACATTTCCTACATATATCTTAGAATTCAACAATGAAAAGGGATTTAAATTGATCGAAAAATTTGAATATACGCCTATTCTCGGATGGTCACTGAGCAGATACGACACCTTCAAATTATGCCAGAGGCAATATTTTTATTCATATTATCCTAAATTCGACTCCGACTATTCAGAGTATAAAATTAAAGAATTAAAAGCCCTAACCTCGATTCCTCTCGCTATCGGGATAATTACTCACGATGTTATAGCTAAACTTCTTGAAAGACTGCTAAAATCGGAAAGCAAAGTAAACATGGAGCGTTTTTTAGATTACACTAAACAGGAAATTGAAAAATATTGTAGGCAAAATAAATTTTCAGAAGTGCATTATAAGGAAATCGAAAAAGTAAATAAAAAAGAATTATTTTCATCCATAAAGAAAAATCTCGAAAATTTATTAAACAGCAAGCGTTTTAGATGGATAAAAGAAAAAGCCGTCAAGAACAAACATAAATGGATTATCGAACCTCCCGGATACGGAGAATTCAGGCTCGAGGGCATGAAAACATACTGCAAAGTTGATTTTCTCTTTCCTTCTGATGAACAGACTTACATAATAGATTGGAAAACGGGAAAAGAAGATAGAAATAAGCATGATAAACAACTAATGGGATATGTTTGCTGGGCATCTTATCATTTTAAAAATAAACCGGAAAATTACATTGCAATTTCAGCATACCTAACCCCCACTTACAGAGAAAAAGAGTTGCAGTTCAAAAATTACCAGGTAGAAAACTTCATACATACAGTACAAAAAGAAACAGAAGAAATGTTTGAATTCTGTGAAGATGTTTCGGAAAATATACCTGTCCCAAAAGAAAATTTTAAGAAAACTACGAATGAGAAAATTTGTAATTACTGTAATTTCAGGGAAATTTGTTTATGAAATTAGTCCAACGTCCAGAGTCCAAGGTCCAAAGTCAAAAAATTTAAAATATCCACCACAGAGAACACAGAGAAAAAATAAAACGCACAGAGACTACAGAATATTTTATTGTTTTAATTCAAAATTCAGAATTCAAAATTTAAAATTCTTACAACTATTCCCTACTATCTAATTCTAACATCCACAGTATCAACTAACTCATAATAACGAATTATAAGATTAAGTATTGAATCAGCCTCTGTAGTTTTTGGGATTATTTCATTAAACTTCAATTCAACATTACCCTTTTTATCGGTATAATATTCTTTCTTGAAATTTGACTCCTCAATTAAAACGTTTACATATTGCATCGAAAGAGGCTCACCGTCCACACAAACTGTATCCCCTCTTACCAAATCAGGTATACCTTTAATAACTTCACGACGATTAGTACCCCACGCAAGGATCACACCAAGACCAGCAATACAAGAAGTACAAGATATAAAACATGTTTTCTCCTGCTGTTCAAAATTGCTGGGATCCGTAAGATCCTGGGATAACAAATAATAAAAACCTCCCAGACCAGAGAACCCTATTATAGAGCCCCAAAGAAGCCCATCACTCCCCTCATCTATAAATTTATGCTTATAAAGCTCCCCCGCTTTTACTGAATCCCCAACAACAATAATATCCCTAACTTCAAGGCCCAAGGAAAAACCCTCTTCATTCTGCTCGACGATTTTACATTCTAACTCCTCCCACGAAGCTACAATTTTCTCATCGAGCGATTTTCCCTCAATATCTACATACTTCTTACTGCACCCGGACAAAATAAAAACAAACAAAATCATTGCTTTCAAAGCTTTCATAAGCGCCTCACTTTTACTGAATCGACCATGCTTTCATATTGAATTATAAGATTAAGTACCGAGTCAGCCTCTGAAGGTTCAGGGATTATTTCATCAAAATTCAATCCAATATTTCCTTTTCCATCTGTATAATACTCCTTTTCAGAATCTGTCTTTTCCGACAAGATTTTTACTTTTTGCTTTATCAGAACCATGCTATCAACGCAAACAGTATCTATTTTAAAAAAATCAGGCATAATTTTAGTATATTCATTTCCTTGACGCATATTATCACCCATCAGAATAAAACCAGGCAGAGCAAACAGGCAAGCAAATGCACATCCCTGCCCTGATGGATTAGGAGATAAAAGGGATTGAACATAATCCTCATCCATCTCAACACCAATTTTATACCCTAAAAAACAACCAGCACACCCTAACATAAGACCTCCAAGAGCTGGAATCGCTTTTGTCCCAGGATCACCGGAACCATACTTATAGATTTCTTTTACGCTTAGATGTTCTCTTACAACATCAAAATCCTTAACTTGAATACCTATATAAACACCTTGACTATCACACTCAACAGTCTTGCATTCCAGCTCCTCCCATAAAGCAAGAACATTCCTCTCTAATAAATCTACTTCCTTTCGTAGAACATGTTTCGAGCTGCATCCGTATAAAACAAAAACAAATAAAATCAATATTTTCAAAGTCTTCATAAACGCCATACCTCCACCGTATCAACCAACTCATAATAACGAATTATAAGATTAAAAACCGAATCAATCCCTGAATACTCAGGAATAATTTCTTTAAACCCCAATTCAAGATTCCCATCTTCATCGGTATAATACGTTTTTTCTAAATCTGTTTTCTCAACCGAAATTTTTATTTTTTGTTTTGAAAGAACTGTACTATCCGTACAAACAGTATCTCTTTTTATAAAACCGGAAATAGCTTCAGCAGCCTTACGCCTCTCATCAATTCCCCAAAAAACAATACTAAGACCAGTAGCACAAGAAATAAAAGAGATAAAACAACCTCTATTAAAACGTTCCCCATCCTCCTCATCATAACCATCCCAGGAAAAAATATTATTATCATGCAATCCATAATAGCAACCTCCTATACAACCACCAACCCCAGCCAACACACCGAAAGGAATTCGACCGTCTTCTTTTTCCTGAGACCCGCGCCTGTAAAGTTCTGCTAATTTTTTCGAATCCCCAACAACAGCAATATCCCTGACCTCAAAACCCAAAGAAAAACCCTGTTCATCTTGCTCGATAACCCTACAATTTAACTCTTCCCAGGAAGCAACAACTTTCTCATCGAGCGACTTTCCCTCAACATCAACATACTTATGGCTACACCCT
>CAZALG010000066.1:0-9180 GCA_964485935.1 uncultured bacterium
TAAAGGTTTGAAATACAAACCCGATTTTTTTCTTCCTTATATCGGATAACTCATCGTCACTCAGTTTACTTACATCATGTCCTTCAAGGTAATAGGTTCCGGAAGTCGGTCTGGAAAGGCAACCTAATATATCCATCAATGTTGTCTTGCCGGAGCCTGACGGGCCGACAATCGATAAAAATTCTCCCCTATTAACTTTAAGAGAAACACCCCGTAGAGCATGGACTTCTACATTACCTCTACAGTAAACTTTGGCAAGGTTCTTTGCTTCTATTAAAACCATAATTTTTATCACCTCCCCCGAGGACGTCCTCTTCTCTCTCCTCCGGGCATAAATCCTTCTTCGGAAGGGATCATTAATGTATCTTCTTCCTCCACTCCAATCTTTATTTCTATATTAACGGCATCTTCAATACCCCTAATAACCTCCCGGGGAATAAACCTGCCTTTCTCCTTTATATTAACCATAGATTTTCCTTCTTTATTTATAACAGCATGCTTGGGAATACAAATTACGTTTTCTGCTTCTGCTATAATTATATCAAGGTCCGCAGTCATGCCGGGGCGAATCCTTTCATCCGAATCCAGAATTTCAACCTCAACAGGATAAACTACGAGGTTTTCCTCTTCAGTTCCTGAAGGCGATATCCTTCTGACTTTACCCTGGTAAACTTTTCCTTTGATAGCATCAAACCCTATTCCGACTCTCTGTCCCTTCTTTAATTTACCCACGTCAACCTCGTTTATGCTGGCTTTCACTATCATTTCACTCAAATCAGCAACCGTCATAATTGCAGTTCCTCCGCCGCCAATTGCCTGAGTTCCTGAAGTTATCTTTTCTCCTTTCTCAACATTGACACTCGTTACCATTCCATTGATAGATGATGTAAGAGTGATATTTTCGGTCCCTTCCAGATTTATATTTTCAACATCTACGTTACTCTCTCCTCCGAGCATTGCCCATAACTGTTTCTGCGCAAGCTGAAGCTGTATCTTACTGTTTTCATATTGCTTCCGGGCATCTTCAACATCCTGCTCGGAAATAAAACCCTTTTCATAAAGCGTTTCTTTTCTCCTCTGATCTCTTTCGGCATCTTCCAAATCCAACTGTTTACTCTTTATGGAAGCTTTCGCCTGCGCCACTTTTTGAGCCTCTTCCGGCTCGGGTCTTATAAGAACCAACTTTTGTCCTATCTTGACCTTATCCTCTTCTTCGACGAAAAATTTTATTACCTCACCGGCAAGCTCGGACTTCACGTCTATTGAAATAACCGGTTCTACTGTACCACTTTCCGTAACTTTCTGGATTATATTACCTCTGCTTGCCTGAACGATCTTAAATTCAGGAGATTTGTTTTTTCTGCCTGCCGCAATACGGAAAATCAAAAAAACAACTATCAATATCCCCAGAATAATTCCACCAACTATTAAATGTCTCCTCTCCATCTTCATTCCAGTTCCTCCTTATCATAAAGAACTCCTATTGCTCTCTTTAACAGAGCCTCAGCTTCAAGAAAATCATATTTTGAACTAATAAAATTAATCTGCCCTTCGGTTAAAGCGACCTCCGCGTCTATAACTTCTGTTATAGGAGCAAGACCATTTTTATATCTTCCAAGAGCAGCTTCGTAACTTTCCTCGGCACTTGCAACCTGCCTCCGGGTTAAATCAATCTTCTTCGAAGCGTTGTCAAGGTTAATATGGGCTGATTTTACTTCAAGCTCAACTTGCCTTTCCAAATCTTTATACTCGAGTCTCGCATTGTTTAAATCTATGTTGGCCTTCCTGATAGTTCTGGCCCTAACCCCTCCGTCGAATATAGGAAAACTCAAAGATAATCCGACGCTCCAGTCGGAATTATCATCCCAATTAGGTCTATTTAAGGGTAAATCTTCAAACGCAAAGCGCTCCGCGTTAAGACTGTATCCACCCGTTAAGGTCAAGGTCGGCAATCTGTTAATCCAGGCTATCATCATATTATATTTACTTGCGGCGATTGAAGACCTCTGTTGTTCTACATCCGGTCTATTCATGTAAGCCACCATTAATACACTATCAAATTCCGGAACATCTAATTTCTCTAACTCCATATCTTCAATCGATATGGGAAAATCAAGATTAAGCCCCATAACTTCGTTAAGTTCTGCTTTACTTATCAAAAGTTCTCCATCTGCCTCGTGCAAACTTACCCTTGCTGATTCTAAAGCTGCCCTGGCTTTAAGGGTATCGGCTCTGGGTACCATTCCAAGTTCAAATTGCGCCTTGGAGAACTCAAGCTGATATTTTTTCTGTTCAAGTGTGCTTCCTCTAAGATCCAGCATCTGAGAGGCTTTAAGTAAATTGTAATATCTCTTAATTACTTCCATAATAAGATTCATTCTTGTAAGCCGATAACCTTCTCTTGCCGAAGAAAGGTTAGCATCCGTCCTTTCTACATCAAGATACGTTCTACCGCTGTTAAATGGTTCTATTAAAGCAGAAAGGGCAAGATCATAATGGTCGCTATTCCAGGATAACGTATTATACGTATCATTAATATAATATCCCCCCGAAAGACTTATATCCGGAAGAAAACCTGCTTTAGCATCTTCAACATCCAGTTCACTTTTTCTCACCGACCCTCCCGCTATTGAAATAAGAGGCGAATTTTTCAGAGCAATCTCAACACATTGGTCTATAGAAAAAGGCTTCTCGAGCGTATCTTTCTCATATTGTCCCGAAGAAGCAAAAACTGCTCCGAAAAATGCAACGGACAAAAAAATATATTTAAATATTAAATTTAATTTAATTCCCGATAAATCATTTTTCATATATCGCCATCCTCAACCATTATATCCCTTTTTAAATTTTTAGCAATGAAACTAAGGGGTACAAGAATATTAATATCCCTGCACCCCTTAAGAATCAAGAGGGGTAGTTTACTTATTTCTAGGGCAATCTACCGCACCTTTTTGCAAGTGCATTCCGGTTTTTCTATGGCCTCCTCTTAAACCGATGAAGAAACATTTCTCTTGCCTTTTCCTTTTTGTCATCCGGAAGGAGTTTATACATTTCTATTTTATTCTCTAATCTTTCCCTTGATATCTTCTGTCGCAGGTCAGAGATTTCATCATTTATAGAAAGAATTTTATTGAAATCAAGTTTCTTATTCATAAGAACTTTTTCCATTTCCAGTTCTTTCCTTTCAATCTGATTTTTTAATTCGAGCATCCTCTCCTTATTTTTCAACCTCATTTCTTGCATTTTCTGTATTACTTCTTCGTCCAAGTTCAAGTGAGAAAGCCAATCATGATGCATTTTACCCATATATTCTTTATCACCCATCATCTTATCATGCTTCTTTCCCTCCCCTGCCTGAAGTGTTAAAGGTAAAATTAAAAATATACTCATCAAAACAGAAAACATAATCATTTCGTACTTTTTCATAATTGCCTCCATTTTATAAGGTATGACCCAACAAACTTTGTATCGGTTCCAATTTTTATAGAGAATTCAGAAGGTGCGGAGACAGAATCTAGAAACCCACCCCAACCCCCAAAAAATTATTAAACCACAAAGGACACAAAGAGCACAAAGTTTTTATTTGTTGTTTTACTAATTAACCAATATACTAATTAACTAATTTACTATAATACTTGTAGGCAATACAGTTTATAGTCCGTTAAAAGAATACGAGATGAATTCATCAACATCCTGCGGGATCACGTAAGGATAGATACTATCAGTAACAGATGATATAAAAGTAGAACCCCATGAAGAACTTTCGGGTTGCACTCTAGAAACATTGAACCCAATAACGAAAAACAGGAAAAAAGCAATAAACAATGAACTGGTAAAGGTTATTTTCCTTTTTGTTCTTCTGGATCTCTCAGAAAGAATCCTACTTGCCATCTTTTCACTCCAGGAGCTACTTTGTATTCTTTTTTCTATTTCTCCATTTAAACTATACATAGATTTCCTCCTTAGCCAATATTTCTCTCAATTTCTCCTTTCCCCTGTGCACTCTCGACTTTACCGTTCCCCGGGAAATTGAAAGGAACTTTGCTATCTCTTTTTCATTAAAACCTTTTACATATAGATCAAGAACATTTTCATATTTATCCGGAAGTTTTTTTACAGCTTCATTCAGTTTCTCAATCAAACTAGCCCTTTCCAGCTTTCCTTCCACATCGTTTTCTCCATTATTATTTAGGAATTCCATATTCTTTTCTATATACTTTTTTCTCCTTCTTTCTCCCGATTTTAACTTTTTATTCATTCTTATAGATTCATTCCTTGCAATTGTATATAACCAGGAAGAGAGTTTTGATTGTCCCTTAAATTTATTCTTTACCAAACTACGATATGCTCTCAGGTAAGTCTCCTGAATCACATCGTCTATCGCGTAATAATATTCAGAAAATAAACTCTTCCTCACAGCTTTTAAAACTACCCCTTTTGTTTCCTCTACAATAGAGGCAAATGCCTCCTGATCCATAACTATTCTTTATCTACTTTAGTCTTAGATTCTGGCTTAAATTTTCTTCTAGGCTCAAATTCTTCAAGTTTTTTTGCTAATTCTTCCCGTTGTTCTTTTGTAAGAATAGAATGCATTTTAGCCAATCTTTCGGCAACAAAGCTGTCCGTTTCTTTCCTTAATTCTTCTCCCAATGAATGGAGTTCATCCATAAAAACAATAATTTCTTCTTTAGATAGTGAATCCTTCTTTATCATTTCAACAATCTTTTCTTTAATAACATCTCTATGTTTTTTATTTTGTCTCATTTCAAACTGTTTTTTCATTATTTCTTTTTCCAGCTCCTTCAAAGCTTCAATCTGGTCAGTAGATAAATCTAAATCCTCAGCCATTTTATCTATCCTGCAATGTCCGAATTTGGCCACATCTTTGTGCGGATGTTTAAAGTGGGGTCTTCTGTATTTCCTTTCTGATACATCGCGGCTACATCCAGCAAATAAGGCAAATATCACTAAACACGTTATAAAAAAGTTATTTCTCTTTATCATAGCATTTATCCTCCTTTTTAAATAAGACCCTGTTAATTCCCTATCGGTTCCAATTTTAACACCTCCCCACCCTTAAAAAAATATTATCACACAAAGACACAGAGAACACAGAGAAAAAAGAAAAAATTTATTTTGCTTAAAAAGCAAAAGCTCACTCCCGTTCCATATTCTTAACCCGTTCCAAAATCGACGGGCGGGCGGCTTCCATCATCTCACGAAAATCTTCATATCGCATCGTACGCCCTTCGAAAGTACGTTTTTCAAGAGCCCCTAAGAAACGACCCTTAAATTCCTCAAAGTAAGAACCGTAAATGTGATAGCTGTCAGCTATGTGGCAGTATCTTCCAACCTTAATATCTTTACCCGAAATCTCTGAAATTCTTTTTGCAATCTTCGCCTGTAACTGCACAAGAGCAAATATGTTCATAAATGCAGCCTTATAAGCATCATTTGAACGAAAACGAACATTCATATTCAGATGAGATTCTCCATCCTCTTCTGCAATCCGGCACCAAAGACTCTGGAGACAGGGCGGATCATAACATTCGTTGTCTTCACAAACCTTCCAGGTAATAGCCTGAGCTCTTCTTGTATAAGGCTTACCGGTTAGTTTCTGGCACATAATCTCAATCTGATCTACAGGTTTTACACCCGGAGCTTCGTACGCAAACAGACGCTGATGATATGTGTATTCCCAGCGTGTATCATCCGGATCATTAGGATCACGTACCAAATGATCTTTAATGCCCTCACACACCTCCATTACATATTCCTGCAGGAATTCAACGCCAGCGGGAAAATCTTTATGAAGCATAGGTTCACTTAGAGGATCTGTAATCGTTATAATCATAGTCGCGTCTTTACTCGGAGGATCTTCGGGTTTATCATATTGTGTCTTTATATCACATCCTTGCTCGTAAAGCGCGATAAGAGAATTTTCCCAGGCTCTGGCAATACAATCACCTTCCGCATGTAAAACAGGTATACCGTTTGTATTTTTCTTTGATTTTTTAACAGATGCCATACATCACCCCCTGTTTGAATATTAAAAGAAAAACTTCTTTTGTCAATAAATAGAACCTTGACAAATCGCAGTAAAATTCTTAAATAAAGTATGCTTAAAGGATATAAATTATGAATATTGATAATTACTATAAAGAAATCGAAAACGAACTTAAAAATGATATTCTTCCTTTCTGGGATAAAACCGTCGATGAGGAAAACGGGGGATTTTTAGGCAGGATTTTAAACAACGGAGAAATAATTAAGGATTTTCCCAAATCAGCAGTATTAAATACAAGAATACTCTGGACTTATTCAAGCCTGTATGTAAAATTTAAAGAAAAAAGATATCTCGAATTAGCCGAACGTGCTTACAAATATATAAAAAGATATTTTTGTGACGATGAAAAGGGGGGGATTTTCTGGCTGCTTGATTATAAAGGAGAACCAATTGACAGAAAAAAACAAATCTATGCTCAGGCTTTCTGTATTTATGCTTTAGCTGAATATTACAAAATTTCCAATAACAGGGAAGCTCTAAACTGGGCAAGCGATATTTTTGAATTGATAGAGAAACACAGTTTTGACACCGAATACCCCGGTTATTTTGAAGCATGTGACCGTGAATGGAACCCTGTAGAAGATGTCCGATTGAGCGATAAAGACAAAAACGAAAAGAAAACTATGAATACACATCTACACGTACTTGAAGGGTACACAAATTTCCTCAAAATATGGAAAAACGAAAAATTAGAAAAACAATTAAAACTATTGATTGATATCTTCCTCGATAAGATAATCGATCCAAAAACTGGACATTTCAATCTTTTCTTTGATGAGTTCTGGAACTTAAAATCCAATCTTTTCTCATACGGGCATGACATCGAAGGAAGTTGGCTGCTTTATGAGGCTTCCGAAGTAACAAATGATAAAAACCTTCTAGAAAAGGTAGAAAAAGCTTGCCTTAGATTAGCTAATATTACCTTAGAAGAAGGTATGGATAGCGACGGAGGCATCATGAACAATGGGAACACAAACGGAGTGCTCGATACAGATAAACATTGGTGGCCTCAGGTAGAAGCCATGGTTGGACTTCTAAATGCTTTTCAAATATCTAATGAAAAAAATTTCTTTGAGTCCTCTTACAAGTGCTGGAATTTTGTAAAAAAGTACATTATGGACAGGGAAAATGGAGAATGGTTTTTCAGGGTAAACAGAAAAGGCGAGCCTTACTTATCAGAAGAAAACAAAGTAGGTCCATGGAAAGCACCCTATCACAACACAAGAGGGTGTCTGGAAATAATGAAAAGGCTGAAAAAAATTTAGAGAGCATTATATATAGCTAAAAAATTTAAAATCTTCTTTATGACTGCGCACTTTGCGTAAACTATAGTCCCGAATTTAGTGCTTCGAGTTTCGAATAAAAAAACAATAAAAAAATCCGTGTCTATCTGTGTTAATCAGTGGCTAATTCAAGGGGGGTGGTGGAATTTAGGGAACGTTTGTCAAGGAATCTCCCAACTGGTTCCCATCTTTACCAAAACGTAAAACTTGCTCGAGATTTCCATCCTCATCATACTTCATACGTAAAATTGCGGCTTCTTCGTTTATAACGTTTGTCAAATTCCCATTAGCATCTAAGAACCTTGTTTCCATTAATTTCCCATCTTCATCATATTCCCACTGCCTGATCGCGAATTCATAAAATTCGCCCTCTGTAAGCTCATCAGATACGTCATAATATTTCTGTTCCACGATATTTCCGTAAGCGTCAAACTTACACCGTATAATAGCAACACCCATATTGTTTTCCTTCAACTTTTCATTTTTCCCCAGATATCTCGATTCGATAATATTACCATCTTTATCGAATTTCTGCTGTATAATGGCAACCCCATTCGCCACCTCTGTTAATTTATCTTTAGCATTGAAGTGTCTTATTTCCACTATATTTCCCTTATCATCAAACTTCCGTCTCAATACAGCAAAACCATCCTTGTTTTCCCTCGAGTTTCTTCTGGAATCGAAATAACTTCGTTCAATAATGTTACCGTCTTCATCATATTTAAAACGCGTTTCAAAACCACCCTCTTCGCTTGTAATTCTTTTTCCGGAAAGATCATAAAAGATAACCTTTTCTATTAACCCTTCCGCATTCGTGGTCAAAGAGTACTGCGCGACACCATAAATATCCTCTGCAAATTCACCATATTTACCGTAAATCAACTTAGAGACCGGATTATCGTCCTCGTCAAACAGTATATTTATGGAAAAACCCCCATATCTACCTCTAACAGGAATAACATTTGCGTCAAAGTATGACCTTTTCTCATATACCTCTAAATGTTCAATAATTACCCTGGCAACATCATTTCCAAAAAAAGATTCTTCTTTAAGTTTTCCTCCTACAAGATGATCCACTCTTTTAAGCTTTCCTTCCTTATTGTAGAAAAAACGATATGATTCTCCCTTATTTCCCAACTCAGGAGTTAACGGATATTCACCAATAATGGAAAACCTCTCGTCAACGGCAACCTTTCGGTAGTACTTATCACTACCTCCGTCTCCGGCACATCCGCTTATGAATAAAATTATTGTTAAAGTAAAAGATAACACGAATAAGAATAACTTCATTTTACCTCCAATATTTCCTACTTCTTACTTGTTCTTATTTTATAATCAATTCTTCCTGTTTTTTAAAATTTACTCTACTCTACAGAATACAAGAAATTTAATTTCAATATATTAAGCGGTAAAAAAAAGGCAAGCCCTTATATAAAAAGAAAGATAGAGCTATAAGCGGCAGTTGCCGCTTATAGCTCTATCTTTTCTTCACTTTTTATTCTCTTCTAACTCCTCAGAACGCAAGACTGAGTGAAAACCTGTTTACAAGATCAAATACGCCGAATTCACTGTAGGCGTAATCCGCTTTGACATTACCCGTATTAATACCAACGCCAAAGGCAACTCCTTCTTCGTCGTATCCGAACTTGTAGCCTGCTCTCAGTTTAACTATCTCCAATAGAGTTAGCTCTCCTCCCAGATGATACCTTTTTGAAAAATCCCTGGGATGAACAAGCTCAAAATCAACCAGGAAGGAATAATTCGGATGGTCTCCAAGAAGATCCAGAATATCCATAGCGGCACCCATTCTAAAGGTCAGGGGTAATTCAA
>CAZALG010000067.1:0-9179 GCA_964485935.1 uncultured bacterium
TTTTTGGTGAAAAATAAATAAAGGGGTTGACTTTTTCTCATAACCACGGAGACACGGAGAACACAGAGAAAAAAATAATGTTGTTTAAAACCCACCTCCCCACCCAAAAATAATCTCACACAAAGCCACAAAGAGCACAAAGCCCCACATACAAACCAGAAAACTTATTTTGTTGTTAATAAATCCCAACCCACATCCCTAAATGATTCTCACACAGAGCTACAGAGAACACAAAGTTTTTATTTGTTTTAACTAAATCCAACCCTCAAATCCTGATAGTAAGACACATGACTCGAGACTCACGACTCGTGACTTATTTACGGGAACTTTGTTGAGGCAAAGGCATCTAAATATATAAAGAATAAATTAAAAAGGAGGATAGTATGGATAAAATAAGTTATGATTTAAAAAGGATGTTTGTGCTGCATTTGAAAATTGGTTTTTTGATAACTCTTGTAGCTTTAATTGCCGGGTTCGTGTTTATTCCTGAATTTGAAACAAAACCTTATAGGCCTGAGGTTAGTAGAGTTATAAGGATTGACAACTTGCCGGCTCAAATGGAAAATATAGTTAAACCTACCCCTCCAAAAAGACCAAAGATGCCCGTTGCCGCAGAGTCTGATGAAGAGGTGGAAGCAGAAACCATTGATAAGACAAATATTATCGATGAGAATGGAAAAGTTTCAAATGTAGAATTTAAGCGGCCTCCGTTCGTTTACTACGAAATTCCTCCTAAACCTTTAAACCTTGGGGAAGTCGATTTTGACTATCCCGGTGTATTCCAAATTGAAGGTACCGTTTTTCTGGAATTGTGGATTGATAAAGAGGGCAATGTAAGAAATGTAATTCTTGTTAAATCTCTTCATCCCGTTTTCGATAGAGTCGCAATCGAAGGGGCAAGTAAATTAAAGTTTTCACCCGCAATCCAGAGAGATAAGCCGGTTGCTGTTCGTTATTCTTTTCCGGTTCGATTTGAGCTTGAGTAGAGCAGCCAAAAAATTGGAATTGTGTGAACTGGTGTTTCGAGTTATGTGTTTCGTGTTACGGGTGTTTCCAGGATTAGTAGAACAGCAGATCACAGATCACAGATCACACATCACATATTACATATCACCTATCACGTATCACTTACCGCCAATCTTCGTGTCTTTGTGGTTAAAAAATAAGTTCGTGGAAAAATTAGCCCTTGACTAATTATATATTCTTCTTAATTTAAGAAAAAAGGAGGCTTTAATGAAAAAATTTACTTTAAGTCTTTTTTTTATGCTTTTGTTTTTGGTTTTCTTAACCGGATGCCAAAAATTGGAAGAATTCCGATATGCTGGTAATAAGGGAGGGACATTAGTAATAGCGTTATTAGATGAACCATCGAATTTAAATCCAATCTATCCTTCTCTTTCAGGGATTTCACCCGTTACTGCTCAATTATTCACTCCGTTAATTTCAGGAAAACCTAACGGTAAAGTCCGTCCGGCGCTCGCCGAATCCTGGATTTATTCGGAAGATTTAGCATCTATTACTTATACTATCGCTAAGGGAGCCACCTGGCATGATGGAAGACCGATAACGGCTGAAGATGTTGTTTTTACAGTAGAGCAAATAATAAGCGGTAAGAATAATTCACCCCTTGCGCAAAAGTTGAATTATGTTGAAAGTGTTGAAGCTCTTAATTCAAGGCAGGTTCGGTTTAATTTGAACCAGGTTTATGCTGGTGAATTACAGAGTACTAATATCTATCCAATTCCAAAGCATATTTTGGAAAAAGAAGAAGACATTGCAAATTCTGATTTTAATGTTGACCCGGTAGGTTCAGGACCTTATAAAATGAAAGAATGGAATAGGGGCAAATGGATTGAACTAACTGCTAATTCCAGTTATTTTAGAGGAAGAGCTCCTGTAGATAGAATGGTTTTCTATACTCCCTCTTCCATGGAAGAGCTTTTAGCTGAGTTAAAAGCAGGGAATGTCGATTTAGCTTTTAACATGCCTCCGGGTAATAATTATGATACTTTGAGTTCTTATAATAAAGTTCTTTCACCGGGAAAATCTTATGCGTATATTGGTTGGAATATGGAACTTTTTTCCGATAAAAAACTAAGGCAGGCTTTAAGTATTGCTATAGATCGAAGGGGAATAATTTCTGAGGTTCTGGAAAATTACGGGCAGATCGTTAATGGCCCAATAACTCCAGAGCATTGGGCTTATAATCCGAATTTGAAAAATATTAGACATGACGAAGAAGGTGCGGTTGATCTGATTGAACAGGTCGGTTATTCAAAAAGAAGGGGCGAGAGATATTATCAGGGATTGAATGTAAGAATACTTGTTGAGGAGGGAAGCGCTATAAGAAGAAAAGTGGCTGAAAGCGTTGTTTCGGATCTTAGAGGGATTGGGGTCCAGGCTTCGGTTGTAACGCTTTCCAGTTTAGATTTTATCGATCATTTGTTTAAGAAAGACTTCGACGCGTATATAATGGGATGGAATGTTGAGAAGGAATTTAACCCTTTCCAGATATGGGGTTCTGATGGAATGTACAACTTTGTTGGTTATAAGAATAAAACGGTAGACAGCCTTATTGGGGAAGCTCTTTTGTCTCTAGATAGAGAGAATGCTAAAAAAGCCTGGTATGAATTTCAGGAGATAATCAGGGATGATTTACCTTATACCTTTCTTTATGCACCTCAGGAGATAACGCTTGTTAGAAAAAACATTCAAGGTATTCAAAAAGATGATAAAAGAGCGGTTATTTCTTTTGTTGATGAATTATGGTTCAGAGAGGTTCCTTCCAGTGTTGTCGAACTCGCTTCTCTTGGTGAAAGCTACAAAAAATCCGAAGGAGAAGCGGAGAGTAGAACGACAAGGACAAGAGAAGAAACACCAAGGGCGGAAGAAATACTTCAGGCTAGCGCAGCTCCCCGGGTGCCTGAGAGAACGCCTCCTCCTACCACATCTACCGCCAGAGAAACGCGTGGGCCTGAGAGTGGCGAAGAAGAAACTTCTCCGGAAGAAGAGGAAACAGGGGAACTTCCAGCTTTCATTCCTCATGAAATTCCCCCTAAACCTTTGAATCTTGACAAGGTTTCGTTTGCTTATCCGGAAGTGGCAAAGACCCTTGGGCTTAGCGGTACTGTTTATCTACAGTTATGGATAGATGAGAGGGGAAATGTTACTAATGTGACTCTTATCAGGTCGGTTCATCCTATTCTGGATAAAGTTGCTGTTGATAACGCGAAGAAATTAAAGTTTTCACCTGCAAAACAGGGAGATAGAGCGGTTGCTGTTCCACTTTCCTTCCCGGTCCGTTTCCAGCAATAATATAGGTTTTAGGTGTGAGGTATAAATTCTTGGTTCATAGGATCACCTGATGACGGGTGAGGGGTGAGAAGAATTATGGGAAAACTTATAAGATTTGGTGTTTCCATGAATAAGGAACTTCTCCATAAGTTTGATATACTCATAGATGGGGAAGGTTATGAGAATCGTTCTGAAGCAATTAGGGATTTGATTCGGGGAAGACTTATAGAGGAGGAGTGGGAGGAAGAAGATGAAGTATGTGGAGGCATTTTGCTTGTTTATGACCATCATAAACCGCATCTTACCGAGAAAATAACCGAAATCCAGCATCATTTTTACAAGCTTGTTATTTCTACTCAGCACATACACATGGACCATGATAATTGTATGGAAATAATAAGTGTTAGGGGTAAAGCCAAAGAGATTCACAAATTTTTTAATAAATTGAGGGCAACAACCGGCATAAAACAGTGCGATATCATAAGAGCATCTGTGGGGGATAAAATTAAATAAATTGTAACACAATTAATTAACTCTTATTTTTTGCAAAAATATCTTATATTGTTTTGCTTCCTTTGAAAATTAAATATTAAAAATTAAAAAGCAAAATGACATTTGAAAATGCAAAATTTTACCCTCCCACAACCCAAAAAGTCAAAAGAAATTTATTGGTAGTACTCGTTATTTTTTTTAAATTTTTGAACTTTGATTTGTAATTTTACAATTTGATATTTGATTTTTACTATTTTTTTAATAGTTTATTCGCTTTTTCTTTTATCTCTTCGTAGATCTCTTTTATCGGTATTCCGGTTTTCCTAGCTAGTTTCTCACAGGAGTTAAATTCCGGAGCCACATTCATCAATTCATCTTTTAAATAAGCTAGCTTTACTTCTGCTTCACCAAATTTGGTTTTGATTTTCCTTATTTTTCTATCTAATTTCTTTCTTTCTATATTATGAATACGTATACCTATTGTTGTTGTCTCTCTGAAAAGAATGTCCGCAAAAGTATCTATATCTTTTCTCTTACATATTATTGATAATTTAAATCCACCTCTGCCTTTTTTCATTTGGATGGCTGTTCTAAAGACTCCTAGTGCTCCCGCTTTAAGGAGTTTTTCCTCGACAGAGGGAAAAAACTCCGGGTTCATATCATCGATGTTTGTTTCAATAAGAGCTTCGTTTTTTGTATATTCTTTTGTCCCGGTTCCCATAAAAACTCTTAAAAAGTTAGGACTTTTATTAAATTCTTTTGAACCGAATCCTATACCGATATTTTCTATTTTCATTTCGGGTCTTGTAAACGAGTGCGCGAAATGTTTGATAAATAATGCGCCGGTAGGGGTTACCAACTCGCTGTTTATTCCGGATGAATAAATAGGAGCTTTTGCTCTTTTGAGCAGTTCGGATGATGCCGGTACGGGAAGGGGTACCCTTCCGTGTTCTATTTCTGTCGAACCTGTCCCAACGTTTATGGGGGAGAAATATATTTTATTTACGTTTAAGAGTTCGATGGCGACTGCCGCTCCTATGATATCGGTTATCGAATCTATAGCCCCGAGTTCGTGAAAATGGATTTTATCTTTTGATACTCCGTGAATTCCCGCTTCGATTTCTGCGAGCTCTTCAAACATTTTTTTGCCTTTTTTTATGATTTTTTTATCTAATTTAGAACTATCCAGAAGTTTTTTGATATCTTTTAAGTGTCGTGCTTTAGTTATTTTTTTTGATATTTCGACCTTGAATTTTTTGCCGGTAAAATTTCCTCTTTTTGTTTTCCTTATTTTTATTTTTGCCTCGGAGGGCAAAATCTTGGATATTCCATTTGTAAATTTTTTCTCATCAATACCCAAATCAAGCAGTGCTCCTATAAACATATCGCCGCTAATTCCTGAGAAACAATCTACGTATAGAATTCTTTCGCCTGAGCTGTTCATTTAATCTCCTTTTCAAGTAATTTTTTTATAACTGCTGCCGCAAAGAATCCAGCACTGTAACCGTTATCTATGTTGACAACGCTTATCCCCGGCGCACATGAGTTTAACATTGTAAGTAGTGGGGCAATACCGTTAAAGCTTGCGCCGTATCCTACTGAAGTAGGGACAGCAATTATTGGAGTATCGATAAGTCCCGCTACAACGGAAGGAAGTGCTCCTTCCATTCCGGCAATTACTATTACAATATCTGCTTCCTTAAGTTTCTTTCTTATGCTGAGGATCCTGTGTATTCCGGAGATTCCGACATCAAAAAATGTCTCCACTTCCACACCCATCGATCTAGCGGTAATTTTGCTCTCTTTTGCTACTGGTATATCTGAAGTTCCTGCTGTTACTATTATAACCTTACCTACGGTTTTTTTTGGAAATTTCCCTATGAAAAAAAGCTTTGCTTCAGGATAAATTTCCGCTTCAGGAAAGGCTTTTTTTATTTCATCGAGAGATTCTTTGGGGACTCTTGTGGCTATAATATTGGAGTCTGGTTTCATTCTTTCTACGATTTGTATTATCTGATTAGTGGTTTTGTTCATGCAGTAAATAGCTTCAGGCGCGCCCATTCTTAGTTCTCTATGTGTGTCTATTTTTGCAAAGCCTAAGTCCACGAAAGGCAAGTTTTCAAGAATTGTTAACGCTTCTTTTATACTTTTATTGCCTTTCTTGACTTCTTCAAGTAACTTTTCTATTTTATTTTTATCCATTTTCGATACCAATATCCATGCTTCCGCTTCTGTAACCCTCTATATCGAGAGTTACATAATCATATCCTATTTTTTTAAATTCGGCGATTATAGTTTTTCTATGTGAGAGGAGTTTATCAAAATCTTTTTCGGAAATCTCGATTCGTGCTATATTGCTATGATTTCGAACACGAAATTCTTTAAAAGTTTTAGCTACCAATAGATTTTCTGCCGACTCAACTCTTTTTAGTTTTTTCTTTGTAAGCCTTGTTCCGTAGGGAAAACGGGTAGCAAGACATGTGAAAGATGGTTTATTCCAACTTGGCAAACCCAATTTTCTGCTTAATTTTCTTATCTCTTCTTTTGTAAATTCAACCTCAAATAAAGGGCTTGTGATTTTTAGCTGCCTTATTGCTTTTTTTCCTGGGCGGTATTTCTTTGTGTCTTCTACTATTGTTCCTTCAACTACTTGATTCATCCCTTCTTTCTTTGCAAGTTTTTTTAAGCTTTTGAGTATAGTTTTTTTGCATATATAACATCTGTCAGTTGGATTCCTGATTAAATTACTTTCATAAAAGACCGAGATCTCAGCCATTTCCCATCTGCAACCAATGGCGGCAGCTATATTTTTTGCATCGATAATATTTTTTTCCGGGATAAATTCCGATTTTACAGTTACTGCAAGGACATTGTCGAACCCAAGAAAATCTTTAGCTGCTTTTAAAAGAAAACTGCTGTCGGTTCCGCCCGAAAAGGCGACAAGAACAGATTTGTAGTTCTTTAAGATTTTCCTTAATTTTTGAATTTTCTTATTTTTTTCTGTAAAAATTTTTAGCGATTTCAATTATATCTCCGATAATAGTTATAATGATTGATATCTTTATCTTTGAATATATTTTATTAATACCTATTTGTCAATGCTTTATGGTATTTAACTGTTTTAAAAACGGGATATCTTCCAGGTTTTTTCTATTTTACTAATTCTTTAGTGGTAAGTTTTATAGGATTAAGCCGGTTGGTTTTAGAAACCAAAACAACCGCGTCCCGGTCCTTTTCCCGAGTAAAGTAAATTTATGCTTACGGACAAAGTAGAATGAGGTCCGTCAACTCCCTCTATTTCATTAAAGGATGTTGAGAGCCGTCCGTCTATGACAAGCCTGAAATCGTATGTCCTGAATACAACCAAACCTCCCATAAGTTCTAAGGCTAATACATAGTTAAGATCGAAGAAACCAGTCGAGACACTTTTTAAAGCCGGGCCTGCACCCAGATAAGGAGAAATATCTGCTGTACTAAACAAATAAAGAAGAGCTATCCCTAATGATAATTCACTTGTCTCAGTTCCTAATCCTAAGAAATTTCCCATATTGCTGTTGACCTCCGCGGCAAATTTTGGAGTTTCATACCAGGCTTTAATTACATAATAATTTATAATATCACCGTGAGCGTCCCCGTAACCAATTGCAAGTGTTCCTATCCCGAATCCCACTCCATACGAGAAGAAAGCTTTCTTTCTTTTTGAAACTTTTTCGATTTCTTCTTCCATGATTTTCCCTACTTCAGCTGTTTTCTCTACTTCTTTACCTTCTTCAATTGACTTTACCAGGCGGGATAAACACACATCTAAATCTTCCGCGGTTTTTGAGGTAACTTTATCCGAAAACAGTATTTCGCCTGATTTAGACTCAACAACGATTGCTGATACAATATATTTTTCGCCTATCTTGGTCAGGGATCCGAATATTATCTTTTTAAGACCCATTTGAACGCCTATTTCGGCAGCGCATTGTTTGTTGTGGCATTCTACTGTTTTTCCGAGTTTTTCCTCTATCTTATCCGGAGGTATTACAGTGTGACCGTAAGAACTTAGTTCGGATTCCATGAGCTGATATATGGCTTCGGTTATATTGCTTTCGAATCCTACTGGTTTAAAAGGTAATAAACCTATTTTTTCGGCGTTTAAACCGTAAGGTAAAAGTAAAAAAAACAGGAACAAATAAAGTGGTGTTTTTTTAAATTTCCTCATTTTCCCTCCATTTTTTATAAAATATGGGAAAAGGTTTATTTTGTCAAGGTTCTTAGAGCTACAAGAGTGTTTGTATTTATAAAATTAAAGGGAAGAAAAAATTAGAAGGGAAAACCTTTCTCTGTTTCTTCCCGTTTCCTGGCTCTTTTTCTTTGAGGGGTTTTTGCTTCTCTATGTAAGATGTTGGTTTCTACTACTATAGCCTTTTCCGGCTCAGCAGGACAAACATTCTGGCATGCTCCGCATCCTATACAAAGCGAAGGTCTTGTTGTTGGTATACGTAACACTCCTTTATATGGTATCATTGTTACCGCTGCTGTCGGGCATATTTCAGCACATGCGCCGCAGTTGGTATTGTTCTGGTAAACAACACAAAAATCTTTGATAAATTTAACTCTTCCTATCTGAATTTTTTTCTTCTCTTCTTTTGTGTGAGGTATTATTGCATCTGTAGGACACACATCCAGGCATTGGGTACACTCGTAAGCGCAGTATCCGCTGTAAAAATCCATATATGGAATAAACATGCCTTTAAGCCCGTAATGGAATAACGAGGGTTGAAGAACATTGGTGGGACAGTTGTTTATGCATAGATAACAGGCTGTACATTTGCTTATGTATTCATCGAGACTGATGCTCCCTGGAGGCGTGGGGGGTGGAGTGTAAGTTTTTATCGGTGTTTTTTTATTTCTCAATAATAAATTAAGTCCCGAGAAACCTAAAATGCCAAGAAATGAGTAAAGAAAATTTCTTCTTGATATATTTTGTGTTTTTTCGCTTTTACTTTTTTCCTTCTTTATTGATGGTTTATAATTTATAGCGGAAGAGGGACATACATTAAGACAGTTAAAACATCTAATACAGGAAGAATTATCAACGATTTTATCTTTTGAGTTTATACATTCTCCCTTGCAAACGGATTCGCAAATTCCACAGGAGGTACAGTCAGTTTTATCGATTTCTATTCTATATAAGCAGCGGACCGAAAGTATTCCGAGGAAAGTCCCTAAAGGGCAAATAGAATTACAGTAAAGTCTTCCTCTTTTTAAAGAGAGATATATGATTGTTCCCAGGATTAAAATAAAAGGTGCTAAGGCCAACAGATTAAAGGTTGGAAGATTCAATATACTAAGCCAGTATATATCAAATTTTCGCAAAGCAAGTTCCTCGCTGTTGTTGATGAGCA
>CAZALG010000068.1:0-9174 GCA_964485935.1 uncultured bacterium
CTATGACAACCAATGGAGCAGAGCTTACTATTGTTCTGCTCGGACTTGCCGCGGTGGCTATTAATAACTGGGCCATTCCCATTCTTGCCATTCAGATACTGGCGATAGACCTTCTGGCAGAAATAATGCCCCTTACTTTTCTTACCTACGACCCGCCGCCGGAGGGCATAATGAATTCACCTCCGAGGAGTCAGGAGGAGCACATAATAAATAAATTTACAGCCGCAGAGGTAGGATTGCTCGGAGTTATAGTAGGAGCGCTGGCATTCTCAAATTTTGCCTTCTTTATGTTTAGGAATGGTATAACCCTGAATGTGGGTATGGAAAATACAATTCTTTACGCGAAAGCTACCACAATAAGTTATTTGACAATCGCTTACTGTCAATTTGCCAATGTTCTGTCCCGTAGGTTCGAGCAGTCTTCAATATTCAGTAAGAACTTTTGGACAAATAAAATTCTGTTATGGTCTATCGTAGGTTCGATGGGTATGGTCTTTTTAGGGGTATACGGACCGAAGATCCATGAATTTCTCGCGTTTGCCAGTATCTCACTTTTAGACTGGATTTACGTTCTCGGGGCAGCGGCTGTGTATCTTTTAGTATTCGAGTTTATAAAATTATTAAAGAGAAGAAACATATTATCTCCGGCCGGCCCTGTCGAAAAAAACAGTTAGCTGACACATTAAGAATAAGAGCCTGTTGCCCAAATGTTTTTTTCAATAAAATAATATCTCTGTGAGTTAATCTCCTTTTTCGGCGACATACTCTGCCGACTCAAAACCAACCTCAATTTCTTCATATCTAAAATTACCCCTTGACAGATCCATAAACTTGTTTATAATATAAACTAAACTATAGGATAAATTAGTATGCTATCGGTAAAAAATATAAGTAAGAAGTATGGAGATGTGGAGGCTTTGAAAGGGCTTTCCTTCGATATTGAAAAAGGAGATGTCTTTGGTTTGCTTGGGCCGAACGGCTCAGGGAAAACAACCACCATACGAATAATACTTTCGATCATCTTTCCGGATGAAGGAGAAGTAAAGTCGACTTTTAACCGTATCGGATACCTGCCTGAAGAGAGAGGGCTTTATCCAACTATGCGAATTGACGAATTGATATATTTCTTCGGGGCACTTCGCGGGATGGAAAAAAAAGAAATTGGGAAGCAGATGGATTTCTGGCTGCAAAAACTGGATTTGTTTGATAGAAAGCAAGATAAAGTTCAATCGCTATCAAAAGGTCTAAAGCAGAGGGTGCATCTGTTGATAAGCGTACTACATGACCCGCAATTTTTAATTCTTGATGAACCTTTTACAGGGCTTGATCCTATTGCAATTAAAGGACTAAGAGAAATGATCGCCGAATTGAAAACAAGAGGGAAAACCGTATTACTTTCCACGCACTGGATGGAACAGGCAGAACAACTCTGCAACACCGTTTGCCTTATTAGAAAGGGAAAGAGAATATATGGAGGTAGTCTTAGAGAATTAAAAGAATTACATAAAAGCGATGAAATATATTTAGACGTTAAAGACAAATCAGTTGTTGACAAGTTGAAAGATATAGAAATTATAGGACGTAAAGATGAGGGATTCATAATAAAAGTAAAGAAAGATTCCGGTAAATTTCTTACGGAACTAACAGAGTTAACGGAAGTTTTTGAGTTTCGTTTGATATCGCCTTCCCTGGAAGATATTTTTATAAAGGAAATCGGCAATGAATAAATCCTTAATAATAGCAAAAAAAGAGTTTCTTAAGTATATCAGAAGTAAGTGGTTTCGTGTTTTTTTGGTACTTCCTCTAATCGGTATGGGGATACTTATATTGATTTCTTCTTTTGCTCCTGAAGGTTTTTCGAACTTGAATAAAAAAGAAATTCATAGAATAGGCATTGTGGATTATTCTAAACAAATTAGTGAATATCTCGAAAATACGGAAAAGTATGAATTAATACAGATGGATTCCATGGAAGCAGTTGAACAAATGTGGGGGAAAAACATAAAAGGCTTTATTGTGATACCTCAGAACCCGGACTCCGGTGAGATTATTTACTACAGCAGTTCTCTTAACCTTGAACTTTGGCCTTTGAGAGAAATTCTCCGTAAAGGGACTATTAAATTGAAGCTTAAAGAAAGAGGGCTTAATCTCTCATTCGCTGATGAATTAAGTAAGGGAATTAATCTGGTCCCGAAGAAAATAACAGAAGGCGGAGGAAAAAGCAGCGGGAGAGAAATGCTGTTAGTTGGCCTTTTCATGGTGGTTTTCCTTTATATGTTTATTATTTTGACCTCTCAACTGATGGCGAGAAGCGTAATTGAAGAGAAATTAAATGGCATAATAGAGTTAATAATATCCGATATTACTCCTCAAAAATTACTTTTCGGGAAATTTCTTGGTATTTCAGTAACTGTATTGCTGTTGCTTGCCATCTGGGGACTAATTGGGATAACCTTTTTAAATTATCCGCTTTTATTTTTAAGCCATTCTTTAGACTTTTCTTTATCTCTTGGTGTTATTCTTTACTTTTTATTTGCATTTATTTTCGGATACACACTATATACCTTCTTCATTATTTTATTCGTGTCCACCGTGAATAGTGAAGAGGAGGTAAACCAAGCATTGACTGCGGGGATAATAATTATTCTTATCCCATATTTTCTGTCTTTCTTCTGGGTAATGCAAAATCCATCTTCCGCAGTTTCGGTTATATCTTCTCTAATACCTTTTTTCACCCCGCTGATAATGCCCCTTCGCCTTGCAATATCCACTGTTCCTCTGTGGCAATCGATCGTTTCCGTTTTTCTTTTAATATTAACCTCGTGGATTATTATACTCCTTGCAGGGAAAGTTTACAGGCTTTCTATGCTCCTTGTTGGGAAACCTATTAACTTTCGAGAAATTTACAGGCTTCTCAGAAAAAGTTAGCGGTTTTTAGTAAGTAGTTGACTTTAGTATATAGGATTTAGGAAAGTATTCTTTCTGGAGGTGAATATGGTTATTAAAAAATTAATAGATAAGGTTCCCATAGACTCAAGTTTTGCAAAATTGATTTTAGGCGCGGTTCTGGTGGCTTTACTGGTGTCTCTTAGTATGGTTGGTGTTTTGAAGCTATTTGGTTTTTCGGTTGACCCTGCAATCCCGTCAGTATTTGCTGGGATTTCGGCTGCCATATATGCTGCCGGAGTAAAAAGAGAAGAAAAGAAAGGTCGTTGAAAGGGGAGCTGAAAATGTCTGCCGAAAAGAATAATATTAACGAAGTAAAAAAAGTTATTCAGGACGTAAGGGCATCCTGGTGGGAAGATGGGTTGGTTGAGGTTATGAGCGGATCCATTTTT
This sequence comes from uncultured bacterium, assembly GCA_964485935.1. Classification (GTDB taxonomy): domain Bacteria; phylum Hydrothermota; class UBA3072; order UBA3072; family UBA3072; genus JAFGHJ01. The sequence goes on from CAZALG010000068.1 coordinate 3,339, forward strand.
GTATTTATGGCGGCGTTTTTTTTCATGATAGAGTTCTTGCCTGATACAAACTTAAAGAAAGGTTTGGAAATCGGATTTTACGCAGTCTTAATAATTTTTGCGATAAGCTCCGCATGGATTAAGAGACATTTTAAGAAAAAATATATTTGGCCTAAGACAGGATATGTTCGACCTCAAATAAGCAGAGAATCCAAGATCGTACTTTTTCTCGTGTTCGTCTTAATAATAACAAACATTGCATTGATTTCCTTATGGCAGTTTTATCAAAACAGTACTTCTAAAGTCGGGTTGCCTGTGTTTTTAACTATCCTTAACTCTTGCAGAGAAGGGTTTTTTATCGGTTCTTTTGTTTTTCTTGCTTATTTTTCAGTTTACCTTTCTATAAATAAAAAAAGATTTTTAATAGCGGGTATTCTCGGACTTTGTAGTGGAGTAATTGCCGGGTTAATCCTGAGAGTCTTCGATTTAGAAAGTTCTAGAATACTGGCTTCGATAATACTGGGAACAATCGGAATATATTCCCTATTTGCCGGAATACCAAGATTCTTGCGATTCAGAAAAGAAAGCGTAGATAAGGAGGTATGATAAGCGAATTAAAAGAAGAAAGTTTGGCAAATATACGAAGATTAAAAGAAGATGTTTGTAAGTCCTGGTGGAAGGACGGAATGTTCGAGATTAGTTTTGGCATGGTAATGTTCTTTATAGGAGTAGGATACTTTGTTCCTAAAACACCATTTTTGCCGAACACCTTTCCGGCTATTTTCTTCTCTCGATTTGCTCTCATGGTAATTGGGATATCCGGTTTTTTCTGGCTTAATCGAAAATTTAAGGCAAAATACATATGGGGAAAAACCGGTTATTCTATTCCTGCGAACGATTGTTCTAAATCGGTAAAAATTTCCATCCTTGCCGGATTCCTGTTTTACATTCTTGCTCTCCTAAGCAGGCGGTTCCTACCATCTGAAGCAATTATTTTATTAACAGGAACGGCTATAGTTTTTGCATATATTGCCTTATTTTTTCAATCGGGAAAAGCAAAAAGATTTCTAGTTTTTTCAGTCTTGACTTTCATAATTGCAGGGGTTACTGCTATTCTGAGGATTTTCTATCCCCAGGTAATTTACCTTTTGTTTTTTATATTAGGCTGTGCATCTCTTGTTTCCGGTTTTATTGTCTATGGGAACTTTAGAAGGAGGGAGTTATGATGGATAGCTTTAAAGAAAAAAAATCAGAAAAAGTAGAAGATTTGAAGAAGAAGGTTCATAGGGCTTGGTATGAAGACGGTATATTCGAGATAGGTTTCGGAATGCTTTATTTGATAGTTGGTTTGGTGTTTGTTTCTCCGATCATGAAATTTTTACATGGTTCCCGGTTAAGCATAGTCTTTCTAAGGCTGATTGTGGTTTTGGCTATAGTGGGGGGAATCTCTTGGTTAATCCGGAAATTTAAAGAAAAAGTTGTGTGGAATAAAGCGGGTTACTCTGCCAGAAGGGATTATAATCCTAAGATGGTTTTAATTCTTGCGGTCGTAATTTTTTTATTTTTTGGTTTTTATATACTTGATCTCAGTTTTCTGTTATCTGGAATTTCAACTTTTTTACTCGGTTTTATTATGTTTTTCGTTTTTGTCGCACAATATGTCCAGGCTGGGAAGCCAATAAGATTTTTGGTTCTTTCTCCGATACCTCTTTTGGTTGCCGGGGTAAATTATCTTCTGGGCTTAACCCCGGATGACGGTCTGTTTTTAATGATATATATATTGGGGTGTACTTTTTTAATTTCCGGCGTTGTAGTCTATGTTAATTTTAAGAGGAAATTAGCCTGATGAAGGATAAAAAAATAATCAAAGAAATTGTTTCTCTGGAGAAATTGGTTCATGAGCCAAGCCGATTAGCAATACTTACGATTCTTTCGGGAGTAAAAGAAGCAGATTTTAAATTCTTACTACGTATTAGCGGATTTACACGGGGAAACCTTTCCGTTCATCTGTCAAAACTTGAGGAAGCGGGATATGTCAACGTGAGTAAAAGATTTATCAATAAAATTCCGAATACTGTGTATAATTTGACAAAAGAAGGACGCAAGGCCTTTAATGGTTATTTAAAAAATATGGAAAAAATAGTAAAATGGGGGAAGTAAGAAAAAGAAGCAAAATTAGTTTTTGGGTTGGGTGTGGTGGGCTTTGTGCACTTTGTGTTCTTTGTGGTTCAAAAAATGGGGTGGGGTAGGATGCTTACTTGACTTATAATTGAATATTTTTATTATATTTGAGTATTATTTTTAAAAGGAGGGTAAATGAGTAATCTTAAAAATATAATAGTAGAACCGGTTAAGGCATTCAAACACATAAAAGAAAAAGACGATTGGTGGATTCCTTTTATTTTACTTGTGGTTGTGACCTGGATATTTCTCTGGATTAGTGGTCCAGCCCTGGCGCGTATTACAGCGCAAATGATGGCTGAAATAGGCGCAGATAGAGAAATACCAAAGTTCGTGGAATATATAAAATATTTAGGTGCTCCAATTGGCACTTTGACAATGTGGTTGCTTATGTCCGTTATTATTTGGTTTCTGGGGAACTCTTTCGGAGCAGACTGGGATTTTGCTAAAGCGCTCGACCTGTATGCTTACTCTTCTGTTGTACAGGTTATAAGAACTATACTAACTACCGTTATTATTTTAATTCGAGGTATTCCAAATATAATGACTTTTAAAGATTTGAGTTTTGCTACCGGTCTTAATTTATTTTTCTCCCCTGAAAACCCAAAACTTTATGCTCTCTTTTCGGGAATAGAAGTTTTTACTATATGGCAGTTTATAATAATAGCTTACGGTATCTCGGAAATTGCAGGAGTATCGAAGAAGAAAGCAGCCTGGATTAGCGTGATAACCTGTCTAATAACGCTTGGATTTAGCGTTATGTTTGCAAGAAAGGGGATGATGTGATTATATTTGTATTGTTCGCTTTTAGCCTCTCTCTGGAGGAAGCAATAGAAATGGGTTTAAGGGAAAATCCCACTTACCTGCAGGCAAAGAAAGAATTTTTAATAAGGCAGAAGACAAACGCTTCCGCATATTCAACTCTTCTCCCCTCCGCGTCAGCAGGGTATGTAGAAGGACGGACTCGCTCGAGACTTGGTGGCGTAGAAATTTATGACTCGATTGACAGCTATTATAACGTTCGAATAGAATGGGATTTAACTCCGGGTGATTTTTTTAATGCCTTTTCATCTCACTATGGAAATAATTCAGCGTATTTTTCGTATCTTGAGACTAGGAATCAAACGATATATGAAATCATTTCCCGGTATCTCAACACACTTAAACTCGAAAAATTATTTGAGAGTAGGGAAACAGCCGTAAGGCGGACGGAAAACAATTTAAAGCTCATTGAAGAAAAAAAACGCCTTGGTTCTGCTTCGAACGCGGAAGTTCTTCAGGGGAAAGTAAACAATTTGCAGGCACAGTATGACCTTATGGAAACAGAAAAAAATCGTAAGGTCTATCTGTTAAGGCTGAAGAAATTAATCGGATTTGAGGCAAGGGATTCCCTTTTATTGGAAGAGCCAAAAGTTGATTTTAAAATACCTGAAAAGGATTCCATTCTGATTTTAGCTATGAATAAGGACCCTCTTATTAATGAGTATAATTCGGATTTGAAGAAGGCGAGATATGATTTTACTAACACCTCTCTTAACAATCTTTTTACGGTTTCTTTCGGCGCGCTATATCAATATCAGGATGAGGAAGCTCCCAGCATGTCCGATTTGAGGGACAATTACGATTATTCAATAGGATTTTCAATATCTATACCTTTGTTTACCGGTTTTTCCAGAGTTAATGATATGCTTATAGCCGAAATGAGAGTAGATTTAGCCGAATTAAAATTAGAGGAGAGAGAAAAAGAATTACGTATATCTGTAGAAGAAGATTATATGTTATATGAGGAAGCCAGGCAAAAGCTGCAACTGGCAGAAACCACCTTAAGTTTTGCAGAAGAAAGTCATAAGGCGGCGAGTGAAAGGTACCGTTTGGGAGAATCCTCTATGATTGAATTGTTGGGAGCGGAGGAGGATTTGCTAATAGCTCAATATTCACTGACTGAAGCTCGCTTTGACTGGTATCTTTCTCTGTACAGATTGAAAAGGCTTATGGGGAGGTTATATGAAGAGTAAGAAAAAACTTATAATAATAGCTTCTGTAATTGTAATACTCGGTATTATAATAATAGCTAATGTGAAGAAGGGAGGGGGTATAAACGTGGAAGCTTCAAAAGTTTCGCGCGGGTCAATCGAAGAGATAGTTTCCGCGCCCGGAGAAATTCAAGCGAAGGAAGAAAGGAAAATAAATTCAGAAGTCACAGCGGAAGTTGTTAAATTGTTAGTAGAAGAAGGGGATTGGGTTGATAGAGGACAAATTCTTGTAAAGTTGGATTCTACAGAGCAGTTTGCGGCATACCAGAGGGCTATGGCGAATGTTGGTGCTCAGAGAGCCGATCTTGAATTCAAAAGAGAACAATTGAGAAGAAAAAAAGAGTTATATGAGAAGGGCTTGATTTCCAGAGAAAATTTTGAGAATATTGCGACAGAGGTGGAGCTTGCATCGAGTATTCTTGAAAACGCGAGGACAGAGTTAGGTAGAGCCAGAAGGAGCCTTGAAAGAACCACTATCCGTTCTCCGATTCCGGGAACAGTGATGGATATAAATAAAGAAGAAGGAGAAGTTGTGGTGGCAGGGACTATAAACAACCCCGGTTCTATAATATTAACGGTTTCGGACCTGGAAGAAATGGAGATGGTTGCCGATGTAAACGAAAGTGAAATACCTCTGGTATCGATCAGAGATACAGCCAGAATTACTGTAGACGCTTTTGCTGATACTGTGTTTAAAGGAATTGTATATTATAAAGCGAGTATGCCGATAGAAACAAGTTCTTCCCAGGCTGTAGATTTTGAAGTGGAAATATCGGTTCCCCATTATCCGGGTATGCTTCCGGGCATGAGCGCAAACGCTGAGATAGTAACCGCAAAAAAAGAAAGTGTTTTGCGAATCCCGCTGCAGGCTCTGGTTGCAAGAGATAAAGAAAGCGGAGTGTATAAGATAGAAGAGGGTAAAACCAAATTTATGAAAGTGGAAACAGGCATAACGGAAGCAATGTGGGTTGAAATAATTGAAGGATTGGAAGAGAATGATCTTATTATTTCCGGACCTATAAAAACTTTAATGAATCTTACTGATAATCAAAAAGTAATATGGGAAGAGGAAAAAGAAGAAGCAACGGAGGAAGAAGAGGGGACGGAAAAGGAAACACCGGAAGAGAAAAATGAACCCGAAAAGGAAGATAAGCCTGCCAATGCTGAAGAGAACTTAAAGGACAATTAAAATGTTCAGTGGTTTTTTGCTTGAAATATTGCGTTCATCAGTAGAGTCTATAAAAGCTAATAAACTTCGTTCTTTTCTTACAACTCTAGGTATTGTAATAGGAGTTATGACTGTTATCGGTGTGATGTCTGTTATTTCGGGTTTTAAACAATACATGGCTACCAGTTTTTCTCAATTAGGTGCGAATGTTCTATATGTAAGCAAGTATCCCTGGGTTATGGGGCCCATGAGCAGAGAAGAGTGGAAAAAAATTCATCAGAGAGATAACATAGGGCTAAGGGAAACAGAAGCTCTAGAAGAATACGGGGCATCTTTTAAATATGTGTCTCCCAGCATACTTAGAAACATGAAAATGGAAAGAGGCGATAAAGAAGCAGAAGAAGTTAAAATAGAAGGCGCTTCTGAGGATTTTAGCAGGATAATCAATCAAGATGTAAGTCTCGGACGTTTTCTC
>CAZALG010000069.1:0-9112 GCA_964485935.1 uncultured bacterium
CTTTTAAAATCCATTCGGCAAGTAAAGCCGGATCCAATTTTTCTTTAACAGGAGACAAAAGGACTTCTAATTTATAAGTAAGGTTTCTCTCAGTTATTATTTCCTTTGCCCAATTGTAATCTGATTTTTCAGCGATTACAAACTTAACTTCATCTTTTTTATCGAGCCTTTTTATATTTTCCCAGTCAATTTTATTCGCTTCTCCACTCGAAGGACATTTTATATCCATAATTATTGTAGCTTTATCGGATATAACACTTATATCTTTAGTACCATTTGTTTCAACAAGAACGTTAAAGCCTTTATCAATTAGAGCAACCACCAGAAATGGAGTTTCATCCTGCAGTAGAGGTTATCCCCCTGTAATTTCAACATAACGACATTTATATTTTTTGATTTGTTTTAGTATCTGCTCGACCGTGAGCTCTTCTCCTTCTTCGTAGGCATATTTTGTGTCACAATAAGAGCATCTGAGATTACAGCCGGTAAGCCTTATAAAGATAAAAGGAATTCCCGAAAAAGAAGATTCACCCTGAATGGAATAAAAGATTTCGTTAACTTTAAGCAATTCATTTCTCCGAATATCTTATACCATAATTTTCGGATTCCCAAACTATAACTTCAGAAATATTAATACTATCAGGCAAAATTTCTTTCATCTCAATATAAACATATCTGGCGATATTTTCCGCAGTCGGATTTTCTTTGTCAAAAGGTTCCACCTGATTAAGACAGCAATGATCGAACTTTCTAATGACGGAATCTACCTTCTTCTTTAAGTCTTTAAAATCGATAGTCATGCCTATCTTATCAAGCCTGTCAGTTTCGACTTCGACTCTAACTTTCCAGGTATGACCATGCAGCTCTCCGCATGAGCCTTTATACCCTGTCAACTGGTGCGCAGCCGAGAAACTCGTTTCCACAAATGTTTTATACACTGGCTTTTCTTTTCCCATTTTCAAACCTCAAATTAGTATAAAAACCACCCTTAATTTTGTCAAGCACCCTTAAATAAAAATCAAATATTAAATATCAAAAAGTAAAATTACAAATCAAAATCCAAAATTTTTTTTATAATAAAAAATAATTCGTGCTATTTGTGCGATTTGTTGTTCCTTTTTTGGGATGGGTGTGGTATTTAAATAAATATAAACATTCTTTGTTTTTTCTTTGTGTCTCTGTGGCTTTGTGTGAGAATTTTTTTCGTGTGTTTCGTAGTTAAAAATACGGGTAGGACAGGCAATAAAAATGGTTGACAAACTAAAAAAAAATCTTATCATAATTACAATTAGCAAAAATTCTTCGGCTTTGGTCATTTGAAAATTTAATTATTGTCTAATATTAAAATTGAGGGGGTAAAAATGTACAAAAAAATTATCTTATCATTGTTTTTCATTTTTGGCTTAAACAGTAAAACGATTTTTGCGCAGGTCACTGAAGGAGATTCACTCGCTCTTGTTGAATTGTTTGACAGCACAGATGGTCATAACTGGAATGATACCACCAACTGGAACAACGGACCAGTAGGTACCTGGCATGGTGTAACTGTTAGTGATGGACGGGTGACGTCATTGCACCTTGGTGGCAATAATTTGAACGGAACTATTCCCCTATCGTTTTGGAATTTGACAGGTTTAACATATGTGAATTTTTACTACAATGAAATCTCAGGGGCAATTCCGACAGAAATTGAGAATTTGACGAGTTTAACAAATCTGGATATTAGTTACAATCAACTTATAGGGTCAATCCCTCCTGAAATTTCGAATTTGGAGAACTTGGGATATTTGAATCTTTCCCAGAATCAACTTACAGATACTATTCCCCCATCAATTGGAAATTTAACTCATTTATATTTTTTGGGCCTTTTTAATAATCAGCTTACAGGAGAAATTCCTTCAAAGATTTTTGATTTGACGGGTTTAATATATTTGTATCTTAATAACAACCAGCTTTCAGGGCCAATTCCACCGGCAATTGGGAACTTGACGAATTTGCAATATCTGGACCTTTCCCAAAATGAGCTAACCGGTTCGATTCCTCCGGAAATCCAAGATTTGGAGAGTCTAACGCGTTTGTATCTTAATGGCAATCAGCTTTCAGGGGCAATCCCTGCTGAGATTGGATGTTTGACCAGTTTAACACGTTTATATCTTGGAGGGAATCAACTTTCAGAAATTATCCCCTCGGAAATTGATAATTTAGAGAATCTGGAATTCTTATATCTTGAAGAGAATCAGCTTTCAGGAGCTATTCCGCCGGCAATTGGAGATTTGACGAATCTGGAATATGTGGACTTTTCCCAAAATGAGCTAACCGATTCGATACCCACTGAAATCGGAAATTTGACAAACTTAGTAGCTTTGAATCTTTCTTCCAATCAGCTTTCAGGCTCAATCCCTTCTGAATTCGGAAGTTTATCAAATTTAATAGAATTGCGTCTTTATACCAATCAGCTCTCAGGGGCAGTTCCGCCTGAGATCAATAGCCTAACAAATTTATCAATTTTTCTTATCGATAATAATGATTTAGTAGATTTACCATATCTCGAGGGACTATCCTCATTGAATAATTTAGTAATATCTGAAAATAAATTCACTTTTGAGGACATAGAACCAAATATGAGTGTAGCATCTAATATGTTTACTTATACGCCTCAGGATAGTGTTGGTGAAATTCGAGACACAACAGCAAATCAAGGCTCGAGCTTTTCCATTTCAGTTTCTGTCGGCGGTACAAACAATCAATATCAATGGAAAAAAGACGAAGTTGTTATACCGGGAGCAAATTCCAGCACATACACAATAAGTTCAGTAGAGTTTGAAGACACCGGTAGTTATATCTGCGATATTAGCAATACCGTTGCAACAGCATTGGTCCTTTTTTCAAGACCTATAAATGTGACTGTAGTTATTCCATACATCACTGTAACTTCTCCCAACGGTGGCGAAAACTGGCAGACAGGAAGCGATCATGATATTACATGGACATCCAGTGGAACCATTGGCAATGTTCAAATCGAATATTCGACAAACAACGGCAGTTCATGGACCGAAGAAATCGCCAGCACACCGGATGACGGAACTCACTCCTGGACAATACCCGATTCGCCCTCGGATAATTGTCTCGTGCGGATAACTGATACTGACGGGAGTTCATCTGATACAAGCGATGCGGTCTTTACAATATCTTACGCTCCATATATAACTGTAACCTCCCCTAACGGTGGTGAAAACTGGTATATAGGTAGTGATTATAATATTACCTGGAATTCGAGTGGCACAAGCGGAGATGTCAAAATCGAATATTCGACCGATAATGGATCGAACTGGTCGGACGTAATCGCCAGCACACCGGATGACGGAACTCACTCCTGGACAATACCCGATTCGCCTTCGGATAGTTGTCTCGTTCGGGTAAGTGACACGGACGGAGATCCTTCGGATACCAGCAATGCTTTATTTTCTATTTCACCGGTTCCAGAGATAACGGTAACTTCTCCAAACGGCGGAGAAGACTGGGAGGCAGAAAGCGAGCATAATATTACCTGGACATCGGATGGTACCAGCGGCAATGTCAAAATCGAATATTCAACTAACAATGGTTCCAGCTGGTCGGATGTGATTACAAGTATGCCCGATACCGGAGCTTATCCCTGGACAATACCCGACACGCCTTCGGATAATTGTCTTGTGAGAATTACCGATACGGTCGGTACTCCCTCAGATACAAGCAATGCGGTCTTTACAATTTCGCCCTCTTCAGCCGTCCCACCTGCTAAATTGCCCGAGGTTTACTCTTTTAATATAAAAGGAATAACAGTAAACAATCAGTTTGAAATTAAGTACGGTCTTCCCGAAAAGGCTAAGTTCAAACTTGAGGTGTATGATATAAAAGGAACAAAAATAAAAGAGATTTCAGAAGAAAATCCCGCGGGCTTCTATTCAACGAAGATAAACATGAGCGGTAAACCAACAGGTGTGTATTTTATCAGAATTGAAGCAAATGGGAAAAAATTCACCAAAACAAACAAGGTTATCTTGGTAAGATAAGCAATATATTATAGTATATTTTTAGTATAACATACGAAGATTTAGTCAAAACAATAAGATATACTTTTTTCTCTGTGACTACTTATCTGTTAGTTTAGTACGGGCAATAAAAATGCTTGACAAAACAAAAAAATTTCCTTAATATTGTTCTTCAGTTGGAAAGAAATATTTTGTTTCAGTTATTTAAAAGTTAAATTATTATTTAATATTAGATAAGGAGGAAGAAAAGCGAAACATTCTAAAGTGAGGAGAAAAAGATGTCCTTAATTAAAAAATTTTTTAATCTGTTTTACATAGTTGGATTTTCGATGATTCTTCCTTTGCAGACTTCTTTCGCTCAAACAAAAGGAATACTACCTAATGATCTTAAAAGTTACAAATCAAATATCGCAACTTCAGGGCAAATTAAAAAAATCAAACAGAAAATCGATAAACAATTAACTGAAAGCAAAAAAAAGCTTAGTACTGACCTTTTGCAACTAATTGACAGTAGATTCCTTCCTGAAGGTACAAACATAGAAACTCATGCAAGAGAAATGGAAAATATAGCGCAATTTCGTCCATCAGTTTCGATTAAAGCCCCAGAAGATCGAATTAACGAAGGGGAGGTCTATGTTTACATTTATCTAAAATCACATGCTTCAACAAAAATTATAGATTCATATGTAGAAAAAGTGACAGATAAGGACGAAAAAAACCATATTGTCGTAGCATGGGTCAAAGTGAAAAATCTTGAAAGTTTAGCTTCTATTGAAGGTATAAGGACTATAAGAACCGTGATGCCACCTATTGTACGAACCGGTTCAGTAGTTACGGAAGGCGATGCGATCCATCGTTCCTCTGAAGTCCGCTCAATATATTCACAGGGTGGTTCGGGAATTAAGGTTGGTATTATCTCTGATGGTGTAGACAGTCGTGCTACATCACAATCATCTGGTGACCTGCCTGATGATGGATCCGGACTTACTGTGCTCAGCAACACACAAGGCGGAGATGAGGGCACAGCAATGTTAGAAATTGTCCACGACATGATTCCTGACGCTGATTTATATTTCCATGACTGTTGGGATAATACTGTTGGTTTTAACTCAGCTATTGACTCTTTGGTAAGTGCCGGCTGTAATGTGATCTGTGATGATATCGGTTGGATTCTTGAACCCTTTTTTGAAGATGGGAACGTAGCTTCTCATGTCTCTTCAGTTCTTTCCGCTCAAAATATCGTTTATGTCTCTTCCGCCGGAAATGCAGGAAACAAACACTATCAGGGTGACTATTACCCTATTCCAAGTTCAACGCAGCACGATTTTAGCCGAGGGGCTTCCGATTATTATCTATATTTAAATATGGAGGTTGGGGATAATGTTATTATTGCACTTCAATGGAATGATCAGTTCGGTTCTTCAGGCAATGATTACGATCTCTTTTTATACAGTTATAGCTTGGGTGGTCCTGTGGCTGCCAGTACAGGTACACAGGACGGTGACGATGATCCTTTAGAATATATTGTCTATACTGCTACTGTCTCCTCTGCCGGTGATTTTGCTATTGTTGTGGATAAAGATAGTGGTATTGCAAAAACTCTGGAAGTTTACATTTATCCAAGAGGTGCTGGTGTTTATTCTAACAATATAACCCCTGTTGATGCTATATTCGGTCATGCTGCTGTAACAGGTGCTATTGCTACTGGAGCAATCGATGCCAGTGATCCGGGTAATGATGATATTGAACTTTTTTCTTCTCAAGGTCCTAGTACCATCAGTTATCCTTTTTCTGAAAGCAGGGCTAAACCAGATATCTGCGGTATCGATGGTGTATCTGTAACGGGTGCAGGCGGGTTTCCGAGCACTTTTTTTGGAACAAGCGCAGCTGCGCCTCATGTTGCCGCAATTGCGGGACAACTATGGGCGCAACTTCCCGGTAAGACAGGAAATCAAATACGCGATATGATTACCGGATCTGCTGTGGATTTAGGTTCAACCGGTTTTGATAATATTTATGGATATGGCCGAGCAGACGCGCTAAATGCTTTTAATGATAATGTGTATGTCGCCACACCAACTTTTTCTCCTTCTCCAGGTACTTACGATGCTGCTCAGGACGTGACGATCAGTTGTGCTACTCCTGACGCAGTGATTCATTATACAACTAATGGAAATGATCCAACAGAAAGCGATCCAACTTATAGCGATCCTATTCATATTGCTTCAACTACAACTTTAAAGGCAAGGGCATATAAAAGTGGATGGAACCCAAGTGATATAGCAAGTGGAATTTATACAATAGTATTTATAATAGTAACCTCCCCAAATGGATCAGAAGACTGGCAGGTAGCAAGCAGCCACGACGTCACCTGGACTTCGAGCGGAACAAGCGGAAGCGTCCTAATCCAATATTCGACCGACAGTGGTTCGAGCTGGTCGGACGTGATTACCGACATACCCGATACCGGGGCTTTTGCCTGGACAATACCCAATACGCCTTCAGATAGTTGTCTTCTTCACATAAGCGACACAATTGGAAGCCCATCGGATACATGTGACGCAATATTTTCAATTTCCCCGATTCCATACATAACAGTCACCTCTCCCAACGGCGGAGAAGATTTTCAGGTAGACAGTGTTCACAATATTACTTGGAATTCGAGTGGAACAAGCGGCGGCGTGCTAATCCAATTTTCGACCGACAGCGGTTCGAGCTGGTCGGACGTAATCGCAAGCATGCCTGATACCGGCGCTTTTCCCTGGACAATACCCGATACGCCTTCGGATAATTGTCTTGTGCGCATTGCAGATACAAATGGAATCCTTGCGGACACAAGCGATGCGATATTCAAAATCTCCCCTATTCCACTTATTACTGCAATTTCTCCCAATGGTGGAGAAGATTTTCAGGTAGATAGTATTCATAACGTTACCTGGACTTCAAGCGGAACAAGCAACGGTGTAAAAATCGAATATTCGACCGACAATGGGGAAAGCTGGTCAAACGTGATTGCCAGCATACCCGATACAGGGGTTTATCCCTGGACAATACCCGACACTCCCTCAGATAGTTGTCTTGTGAGAGTTGCCGACACAAATGGAAGCCTGTCGGATACAAGTGACGCGATATTCAAAATCTCCCCTATTCCGTTTATCACTGTAATTTCTCCTAATGGCGGAGAAGACTTTCAGGTAGATAGTATTCATGATGTTACCTGGACTTCAAGCGGAACAAGCGGAGGCGTCCTAATCCAATATTCGACCGACAGCGGTTCGAGCTGGTCGAATGTAATTGCCAGTATGCCCGACACCGGAGCTTATCCCTGGACTATACCCGATACACCTTCAGATAGTTGTCTTGTGAGAGTTGCCGACACAAATGAAAATCTTGCGGATACAAGTGATGCTATATTTAAAATTTCCCCTATCCCATACATAACAATTACGGCTCCAAATGGAGGAGAAGATTGGGGAAGAAGTTATAGTTATAATATTACATGGACTTCAAGCGGTACCAGCGGCGGCGTCAGAGTCGAATATTCAATCAACAATGGGGAAAGCTGGTTGGATGTAATTGCCGTCATACCTGATACCGGGGTTTATTACTGGACAATACCCACCGATACAACTTCAGATAGTTGTCTTATGAGAATATCCGATACAACCGGGAATCCGGCGGACACAAGCGATTCTTTATTTGCAATCGTATCTGTTACATCTATTCCTATACCTAAATTACCCAAAGTTTACTCTCTTAATACAAAAGGAATAAACGCAGGCAATCTGTTTGAAATAAAATACGCTTTTCCTGAAAAGACCGAGTTCAAACTTGAGGTATATGATATAAAAGGAACAAAAATAAAAGAGATTTCAGAAGAAAATCCCGCAGGCTTCTATTCAACGAAGATTGACATGAGCGGTAAACCTGCAGGTGTGTACTTTATCAGAATGGAAGCAAATGGGAAAAAATTTACCAAAACAAACAAGGTTGTACTAGTAAAGTAAACAATCTAGAGATTCTTAAAATCTAAGTTAAATTGTCAAATTGGAAAATAGTTAAATAGGAAAAATAACAATAAAAATCTCGGTGTTTGTCAGTGTTAATCATTGGCTAATTTTCTAGTGGTTAGCGAATCACTTGACAAATACATAATTATGACAAAATTTACAATAATGGACATGGAAAAGATATACAACAAACTAATCGAAGAAATAAAAAAATACTTTAAAGAACACAACAATATTAACCGAGCGGTTATCGGATTAAGCGGCGGCCTGGACTCAAGCCTTATCGCTTTACTTATAACAAACGCAATCGGCAAAGAAAATATCGATTGTCTATTTTTGCCGACTGAATTCACGCAAGAGAGCAGCAAAAAAGACGCGTATGAGCTATGTAAAAATCTGCAGATTCCGCTAACGGAATTTGATATAACTAATATTTTCGATATATATATCGAAACTCTCGCCAAAAAATTTATAATTAAAGGGATTGACGTACCCGAAGAAAATCTTCAGGCAAGAATCAGGGCAAACCTGCTGATGTATGTAGCGAACAGAAAAAACGCTATCGTGATCGCAACGGGGAACCGTTCGGAAATATTAACAGGATATTGTACTCTCTATGGTGATACAGTAGGGGCAATTGCTCCTATTGGCAGTTTGTACAAAACGCAAATTTACGAACTGGCTGAGTGGATTAACAAAAACAAAGGTAATCCAATTCCAGAATCGATTATAAAAAAAGCTCCTTCGGCAGAGTTAAATATAGACCAAAAAGACGAGGAAGAACTCTTGCCCTATAAAATACTCGACCCCATTCTGGGGCTCTATGTCGATGAGAATAAAGGCAAGGAAGAAATTATTACCGCGGGTTTTAAAAAAGAAGACGTAGAAAAAACCACTAACCTTGTTGAATCGACTCATTTCAAACGCATAAAACTCCCGGTAATTATTGAAACAAAGTAACCCCCAAAAAAACCAACACACCCCCCAAAAAATTTAAAAATCAAATATCAAAATGTAAAATTACATATTAAAATTTGTTAGTGAGTTAGTGGGTGAGTGGGTTGGTGAGTT
>CAZALG010000070.1:0-9009 GCA_964485935.1 uncultured bacterium
ATACCAGTAAGGAATATTTTGTCAAGAGAAGATAATATTGGTTAAAGATGAAAGAAAGTTAATCACATTTAACCTGGCGATATTTTAAAGTTATATTATCTTAAATTATGAAAATAGTAATCGATGAGAATGTGTTATTGGGAAAAGAGACTTTCTCTTTAATCGGAGAAGTTACCGCACTTTCGGGACGGTCGATAACTCCCGAAGCAATTAAAAATACTGATATTCTTGTAGTCCGTTCTATTACGAAAGTAGATAAAGAACTGTTAAAGAATAGTAACGTTAAATTCGTAGGTTCAGCGACTGCGGGTATAGACCATGTAGATACCGAGTATTTAAGAAATAGAGGTATAGGTTTTGCGAGTGCACCGGGCAGTAATTCAAATTCTGTTGCGGAGTATGTAATATCTGCTTTATTACTTCTCGGTAGAAAGGGTAAAATTTCTCTTGATAAATTAAGTCTTGGAGTTGTAGGTATCGGGAACGTCGGGAGTAAAGTTGTGAAAAAGGCAGAGGGACTGGGAATTAAGGTTTTGCAAAATGATCCTCCGCTTAAAAGAGAAACAAAAGATAGTATTTTCAGAGAACTGGATGAATTAATGGATTGTGACGTTATAACTTTACATGTTCCATTATCTTATTCCGGCGTGGATAAAACCTTGAATTTGTTCGATGAAAAAAGAATGCATAAAATGAAAAGAGGTAGTGTTCTTATCAATACTTCCAGAGGCAAAGTTGTAGATAGTTACGCTTTGAAGTCTGCCCTACAAAAAGGTTATTTGTCCGGAGCGATATTAGACGTTTGGGCAAAAGAACCTGATATAGATAAAGAATTACTTGAATTAGTTGATATTGGGACTCCTCATATTGCCGGTTACTCTTATGACGGAAAAGTTAAAGGTACCAGGATGGTTTTCGATGCTATTTGTGAATTTTTTTCAATAGATAAGGAATGGAAAGTGGAACTTCCTCCCCCCCGTGTTTCTTCTATAGAAATGAATGTTAATGAACATGAAGACTTCACAGAAATTTTATCTGATGTTGTTTTCAGAGTATATGATATTAAAAAAGATGACTTGAATATGAGGAAAATATTGAGTCTCGAGCGAGAAGAAAAGAGAAATTACTTTGACGCTTTAAGGGCAAATTATCACGTTAGAAGAGAGTTCTTTAACACCCGGCTCAAATTAAATACAAAAAACGAGAATCTGAAGAATAGTTTTAAGGCTTTGGGTTTTGATGTTATCGAAGGTTAATAGATTACTTCTAATCCCTTTGTTTTTTCGTTTAGAAAACACTCTTGATTTTCAATATTTTTTGTTTACACTTACTTACAGTTATATTAGACTCTTTTGTATAATATATGAAGATTTGTGAAGTATTTTACTGTAAAAAAGGAGGTTATTTGTGAAGAAAAGTTTCTTTAGCAAAGTATTTGTATGTGTTTGTCTTATTCTGATATTATCAGCAACAGATTTATTTGCGGGGGCCAGGGACCATGACGGAGGATTTTTTCTCAGATTATCTGCCGGAGTCGGTGCATCCGAGACAATATTTGACGATAATGTGATGAAGTATACCGGTGCATCGAGTAATACTAACGTCGCTATCGGAGGTGGAATATTACCAAACCTGGCCTTACATGCAACGCTATTCGGTTGGCTGATACCCGAACCTGAGTTAGAGGTTCTCGGGGTTCCTCTGCCTACTGATGAAAGCGTTATGCTCTCAGCTGTGGGAATTGGAGTTACATATTATATTATGCCTGTTAATCTTTATTTGTCGCCATCTATAGGTATAGGAGTTCTGTCTGATGATTCAGGTGGAAGTACGGATAATGGAATTGCTCTTGATATCACTTTAGGAAAAGAATGGTGGGTTGGCGGCAGTTGGGGGCTGGGGTTCGCGGGTTCATTTGGTTACCACTCTGTGCCGGAGAAAGACATGGATGTGAAATGGGGTGGCTACGATCTTTCCCTCAGGTTTACAGCAACGCTTAATTAAAGGGAGTATTCTCTAAGAGAAAAATATTAGAACTGAAAAGAGAGATAAAAAAATATGGAGGGTAACACTTGCCCTCCATATTTTTTTCTAAATTCAAATCGAGCTATTTTATTACGGAGAGTTTTAATCTATTTCCGTTTTTATCGACTATAAAGTATATTCCCCCTTCGACCACTTTACCTTTTTCGTCCTTTAAATCCCAGGAATTAGTATTTAATATCCTTATCTCTCTGCCCGTTACATCGTAGACAATAGCCTCTGCTTCGTCAACTTCTACTGTACTTCCGCCAAGTACAACCTGGCTCCTGATTCTAACGGTGGTTTGTTCCGTATCTTCAGCAATTCCGCTCTCTCTCCAGGGAGCGTCGAACCACAAATTTCCCAGAGTATCATTAAATACAACTGCTCCTCCGCCAGCGGGTGCTCCGGGTGAATAAATCAGTTCCGGGATTGACCTGTTTTCTCCTGTACCAACAGAGACAGTTCCCTGCCAATTCATAGGTTCATCTTCTGAGGACCAGCACCAGAAGTTCTCGAAAGAGGGAGTAGATGATGTAAAACAGTAAGTAACATCCATCCACTTGTTGGGAGCAACTTGATACCCTCGTAGATCACAGAGTACCGGTGAATAGCTTTCATCTGCGAGTGTGTCGGGTATACTGTCCCAATCAGCTCCTCCGTTTTCCGAATACAGATAAAGTAAATCATAATTTCCGGTGATTGAATCCTCCTGGGAATAGAAGGCCTAAACTAACTGCGTGGAATCGGGCAGTGTTGTGGTAGCTCCTATTCTCGGATATTTAATTTGTCCGTTGCTGTTCGTATTGACTTCAAGAATATTTATTACATCAGTAGATATGCCCCTGTGACTCCAATAGCCAAATTGCAGAGTCTGATTTTCAAAATGTTGAAATGTCGATAAATGATATATTGAAGAATCGGATACCGCGATATCATGGTCCTGCCATTCGGCAGCGGAGCTGGCACGCAGTAGGTTGCTCCAATTGTATCCTCTATCGGTGGAGCGTAAAAGAATAAGAGAATCTCTGTCCGGAGTAATATCAAGATATGCAATGTATAAATAGAAATCATCGAAATCGTCTCTTACGAGTTTCGGGGAACGGATTTCTGTTCCACTTAAATCAGGACTTAGAATCCAATCCAGCTCCCATTCTGTACCTGTATCATAAATTTTTGCTAAATTCATCCTATCAGAGTCTTCGTCTTTGTAATACCAGCTTACAAGAGCATACAGTGTGTCACTCCTTGTAGCAACGAGATCTATTTCTTTCCCCAAAGAAAGTTCGGTAGAGTAAGGATATTGTTCAAGTAATAAGTTCCAGGATAAGCCATGGTCTGTTGAGCGGAATAAACGTAGTCCCCAGGCGTCCGAACCAAAATACGTTCCAGAATCAGGAATACACGCAACAAATATATTTCCGTTTAGATAATTGTAGTCTGCGGCAAAATCTACATAGCTGCCAAGAGAATCTTCGATAAGTATATCCGGTGAATCCCAGCGTGGGCTATTTGTTTCCACTGAGCCTTGGGAAACTAAAATTAGATAAATTATTAGCACCATAAAGACCTCCCTTTTTGTGTTAGTACTTATATTATTTTACCCAAAAAGATATCTGTTGTCAACTGGCTCTTTTTTTCTTGCCCCTTGATTTTTTGAGTTTTTTTGTTTATGCTATAAGAAAGGAGTAGCAATGAGAAAATTTAATTTATTAGTTTGCTTAGCTATATTAATTTTAATGTTTAGTTGTGTAGATCCGGGTAATAACCCGGATAATCCCGATTTAAGGGTTATAAATGGTTTGGAAAATTATAAAATCTCAAAAATAAAGTTTAACAACCAGCTTTTCACAGAGCTCGATGAATATTTGATGCCCGGAGAACAAACCGAATATAAGAAGGTGGATGCCAGTCCAAACGTAATGTTGCCATATCTATGGGAACATGTTGACAACCCAGATGATAATGGTGAAACCGGTACTATGTTTACTGAAGGAGATTT
Source organism: uncultured bacterium (assembly GCA_964485935.1). GTDB lineage: Bacteria > Hydrothermota > UBA3072 > UBA3072 > UBA3072 > JAFGHJ01. The sequence continues at coordinate 4,025 of CAZALG010000070.1, forward strand.
TGAGGGATTCGAAGAGAAGCAAACTTATACTATAGTCATCACTGGTTGTAGGATTTCGCCGACTCTGTACGTATATCAACCATAAGATTTTTTAATGTTTCCTATGATTTAAATTTTGAGTTTTATAGTTAAAATTGTGCTAGAAATAGAAAAAATTAAGGAGAAAGAGCTTATGAGAATATTTAATTGTTACCAATTATTCGGTTTAAATGCGAGAAAGATATTTGCTTCAATAGTTTGTCTCTTCCTGCTTGCCTGTATACCTATACTTACGCAAAGAGCGGGAACAAGCACCGAGAGAGTCCCTCGGGAGCGTATTTCCATCAACGAAGACTGGCGTTTCTATAAATATGAGCAGGTAGCAGGCGCAGACGATCTAATCTACGATGTGCGTCCGGAGATCAAAGATCGTAGGGGCGACGATACCGAACCAACAAAAACGGAAGGTATCGAAGCAACTCAAACGGTATTCAAACCCTGGATCTTGCCGACCGGCGACGACTTCATCAAAGATCCTGCCAAACGTCATATCCGTCCCGAAGGAAATCCCGGTAACGATTTCCCGTTTGTTCAGAACGATTTCGATGATAGTTCGTGGGAGAACGTGAATCTGCCGCACGACTGGGCGATCAAAGGACCTTTTTTTAAGGGCTGGGACGCTGAAGTAGGTGGTGGCATGGGGCGCTTGCCCAGTCCCGGCGTAGCCTGGTACCGGAAGAAGCTGGACATTCCGGCATCGGATAAGGGTAAGTCCATCTTCCTCGATGTGGAGGGTGCGATGTCTTATACCATGGTTTGGTTAAATGGTAACCTGGTCGGCGGCTGGCCTTTTGGCTATTCCTCATGGCGGTTGGATCTTACACCATATATCGTACCGGGTGTCGAAAACCAACTGTCGATTCGTTTGGACAATCCGCCTGAATCGTCACGATGGTATCCCGGCGGAGGAATCTACCGCAATGTCTACCTAGTTAAGACCAACCCCGTTCATGTCGGTCACTGGGGTACTTTTGTTACGACGCGGGATGTTTCCGAGGTATCCGCCACGATAAACCTGGAAGTCACTATCGACAACGACTCACATGATGATTTATTAGTTAAAGCAATTACACGGATCTTCAGCCTGGATGAAAAAGGCAGTAAAACCGGCGATGCAGTTGCAACTTTTGCGCCTCTGGAAACGTCGGTTGCTACGGATGAAAAAAGCAGGGTCGAAGGTTCAGTTATTCTCAAAAATCCAAAACTGTGGGGACCGCCGCCCACGCAGACTCCAAACCTCTACGTGGCGGTAACCACTTTATGGCAAAATAACAAAATAGTTGATCAATACGAAACGCGTTTCGGTATCCGTTCACTGCGTTTTGATCCCAACGAAGGTATCTTCGTCAATAGTGAACACATCCAGATCAAAGGCGTCAACCAGCACCATGGCCTCGGCGCTCTGGGCGCTGCATTTAACACCCGCGCAGCGGAGCGTCAGCTTGAGATACTACGGGAAATGGGTTGCAACGCGATCCGTACGGCACATAACCCACCCGCTCCCGAGTTACTCGAGTTAACAGACCGGATGGGGTTTCTTGTAATGGATGAAGCATTCGATGTCTGGGAACGAGAAAAAACTCCGCTCGATTTTCACCTTATCTTTCCTGACTGGCACGAGCAGGATTTGCGCGCGCTTGTTCGTCGAGACCGAAACCATCCCTCGGTAATTATATGGAGTTTCGGCAATGAAGTTGGCGAGCAATATACCGGTGAGGAAGGGGCAGCAGTAGCGAAGCGGCTTCACGATATTATTAAAGAGGAAGACCCAACCCGTCCGACAACCAGCGCCATGAATTGGTCCAAACCGGATATGCCCTTACCCGCTGTTCAGGATGTCATCAGCTTGAACTATCAGGGTCAAGGAATTCGTCAAATCCCCGAATTCGAGGGAACCGATCGAATACGTACTCCCCCGATGTATGCTCCATTCCATGAGAAATTTCCCGATAAAGTTACTCTAAGCAGTGAAACCGCCCACGCAATGAGCAGCCGTGGGATTTATCTTTTTCCCGTAGTGCATAAAATTAGTGATATCGTGCGGGATGGCAGAGGAGGCGATCCAAAGATTTGCCATGTGAGTTCCTACGAACTCCATGCTACCGACTATGGCTCCTCAGCTGATAAGGTTTTCCGTTCTATCCAGCAGCACCCTTTCGTAGCGGGTGAGTTTGTTTGGACAGGTTGGGATTATCTCGGCGAACCCACACCATACTATAGCGCCCGCAGTTCGTACGGTGGGATTATCGACCTTGCCGGGTTCAAGAAGGACCGCTTCTATCTTTACCAGGCGCACTGGCGCCCGGAACTGCCCTTAGCACACATCCTGCCTCACTGGAATTGGCCGGAGCGCGTCGGTAATGTGACACCAGTACATGTTTTTACCTCAGGTGATGAAGCTGAATTGTTCTTAAACGGTAAGTCACTCGGACGTAAGAAGAAAGGTCAGTATGAATACCGTCTGCGCTGGGATAATGTGAAATACGAACCGGGTGAATTGAATGTAGTGGTATATAAGAACGGAGAGAAGTGGGCAGAGGACGTTGTTAGAACTACGGATAAACCAGCCCTCCTTGAGGTATCAGTAGATCGAGACGAGATTCGAGCCGACGGAAAGGATTTAGCCTTCATTACGGTACGGGTAACCGATAAAAACGGGCTTACCGTACCGAGGGCGAATAATACAATCAAATTCGAGATCGAGGGTCCCGGCGATATATTGGCGACAGATAACGGTGACCCGACAAATTTCGTACCGTTCCCCTCACACGAGCGCGAAGCATTCAGTGGTTTGGCTCTGGCTATCGTTCGCTTTAAACCAGGCGCTTCAGGTTCAATTACTGTTAGTGCAAAATCACCAGGACTGGAGGAAGCTCGAATAGTTGTTAAAAGTAAATAATTTAAAAATAGAATAACCAAGCGCACTGGTTTGTATTATTAAGGAGGATATGATGAAAAACGAAAACAAAATTTTTACTAATAAAATTATTAATGAGGTGTTTTTTATTCTTGTGCTTTCCCTTATATTTTCTGCAAATGTTTATGCGCAGAATGCAGCTTTAATAGATCTGGATAGTACTCACCAGGTAATAAGAGGGTTCGGTGCCGCAAACATTCTACAATGGCGAGATACTATGACTACCGAGGAAATAAATACTGCTTTTGGCACCGGCAATGGGCAACTAGGATTCACTATCTTAAGACTTCGTATTCAACCTCAGAAATACCTCTGGAACACAAACGTTAATGCAGCTAAAAAAGCTTATGACATGGGCGTAAAAATAATTGCTTCGCCCTGGAATGCCCCGGAAGAAATGCTTGAAACGGTAGGTGAGATAACAAGGGTTCGTTATGATATGTACGACGAATATGCCGCGCACCTTGATTCTTTTAATACGTATATGACAAATAACGATGTGCCAATATATGCTATATCTGTTCAAAATGAACCGGACATTACAGCCCAGTGGACCAGCTGGACTTCTGATGAAATGCTTACGTTTATGATAGAAAACGCCCATACTATCGGTACAAGGGTGATGGCTCCGGAATCATTTCAATTTAGACGCGTAATGTCCGACCCGATATTAAATGATGCAGAAGCTTGTGCAAATTTGGATATTGTTGCCGGGCATATATATGGAGGTGGACTTGTCCCTTATCCTCTTGCCGAGGAAAAAGGGAAAGAAGTTTGGATGACTGAATATTTGATTAATAGCGGCAGCCCACCAGCCGATCTTGATATTGACATAGGTTGGACTGGCGCCATGCTTACTGCCCAGAGTATCAACGATTGTATGAATGCAAATATGAGCACGTATGTTTGGTGGTACATAGTCAGGTATTATGGTCCTATTGCTGATGGCACTTATGCCACCAAAGGAGAAGTTACAAAAAAGGGCTACGTTATGTCGCAGTTTGCCAGATTTATACGCCCCGGATATTTGAGAGTCCAGTGCGATGATAACCCGCAGAGCTATGTTTATGCTTCTGCTTACAAAGATACTACATCCTCGAGGGTTGTTATTGTAGCAATAAACACTGCATCGTTTGATAAAAATCAGACATTTGTTTTTCAAAATGGTCTTGTTGAAATAGTTAGACCTTATGTCACTTCAGAAACGAAAAATTGTAGTCGTGAAAGCTGGATATTGGTAACAAACGACAGTTTAAACGTAACCCTCGATGCAGAAAGTATAACGACTTTTGTGTCGTATGATCTCGACATAGTCAAAGCCCGTGATCCGGAATCATTCAAGCTGTATCAAAATTATCCGAATCCGTTTAATCAATCGACACGAATCGATTTTGAAATACCTGAGAAATCATTTGTTTCTCTGATAGTTTATAATCTTCTGGGTCAGGAAGCAGCCGTACTTGCAGGAAAAGAGTTCTCTGCCGGCCCGCATTCCGTAACATTCGATGCTTCTCATTTAGCAAACGGAATATATTTCTATACATTAAGGGCAGGGGATTTGACAGAGACTAAGAAAATGTTTATTATGAGATAGGGGTTTTCTAAAACAGAGATAATCGATATGAAAAAATGTATTTATTTTATTTTTAATATACTTTTTCTATTTTACTTATCATTATCCTTATCAGCACAGCAGACACAAAGCGATAATGGCGATGGCACGTATACGAATCCCGTCGTAGCTTCCGATTTCCCCGACCCGGATGTCATTCTTGTAGACGATGTCTATTACTTCGTGTCGACGACTATGTTCGTTTTTCCGGGTGTAACAATTCTAAGATCCTACGATCTTGTAAATTGGGAATATTGCTGCAATGTCGTGGAGCGTTTTGATTTCGGCTCTTGCTACAACCTTAAGGGTTGTAACAGATATAGTCATGGCCAGTGGGCAACCAGTTTAAAATATCATAACGGTAAATTTCACTTATTATTTATTACACTTGATGAAGGTGGTTTTCACTGTACAGCA
>CAZALG010000071.1:0-8927 GCA_964485935.1 uncultured bacterium
GACTGGACAATTGTAAATACAGGAAATATTGATTTAGACGATTCGATTGAATGTGAAGGTTACGCGTTAGATAGTTTATACTTTATGAGACAACTTGCTATGATGCCGAATAATGAGCATTGGAACAAAGCAGAATGGTATCAGTGGACCGGGGTTTATCCTGATTGGGATGAGCCGAGAGATTCTGTGCGTTGTGTGATTTCTTATCCAGCTCTCGATTTCGGAGATGGAAGTTACGGAATAGCATATGCCTACGATGCCCTAGGTTGTTACCTTTGGGAGTATGATTATCTGGATGATCCGTGTTCCGGTGGTGAGGTTTTTCTCTACATTCCTCAATCTTCTGAGGTGGCGATGGGCCCGGGATCTGGAGCTGCAAATGGAAATCCGGAGAACCATCCCGAAACGGACGACATAACCCAGCCGAGAGCACATGGTATTCGGGGTCCTGATGATTTAGAATTTAAACACCATTCTGGTAATAATCCGCCAACTGGTCCGAATAGTTGGGAAACAGTATATAATTCTATGATCTACGGAGAAAAGGGAGATCCCCAGTATGATCCCTATGTAGAGTATATGACCGGAACTTATCCAGGTACCTATCATGCAGTAGAGACTGATAAAAGGGGTTATGCCAGATTCGACGATCTAAACCAAAACGGCCTAATCTTCTGGCATCTTGTAGCTAATGCGAGCATGGGTCCTTTCCATCTGGACTATGGGGATTCTCTCAGGATAGTGTGGGCGGATTGTGGAGGGCGTCTTGATGCAAGAAGTTCGTGGGAACTTGGTCAAGCATGGAAGGATAGTACTATAATATTCGTTACCCAGAGTGGTGATACGCTCGATATAAACGATATAAGTATAACAGCTCCGCACTTACCAAATGAAGCAGATACCATTCATATACCTCCCGTGTACAGGCATAATCCATGGCGCTGGCAGGATGGTGGTTATGCGAACGACGCTGCCAACTTGATTAAGGATATGTGGGTATATACAACAGTGGATTCTATCATCAGGCATGCGATAAATGCTCAGTGGAACTTTGATCATAATTATGATATTCCTGCTCCTCCACCACCACCATCGATTGAGGTTAACTCTGAAGCCGATCGAATTGTGGTCAGCTGGTACTATGAGGAAGTGGCTGATATACCATCAGACCTTGCAGGATACAGAGTATATCGAGCTTCAGGGCGGGGGGGTCCTTTTATCGAAAATACTGGTGTGATAGGGGAATGGAATTTGATATATGAGGCTGGAGTGAATGAGTCTGCTTACTATGATTCTACCGCTGTCCGCGGAGAAAATTACTACTATTATGTTGCCGCGTTTGACGATGCAACTCATCCAGAGGCGGCGGCGGATGCACGAAATGGAGTGACGGGTACTGCTGAGTCGCTTGAAAGTGGAAGATGGCAAAACTATACTTATGGTACAGTAGGAGCCGCTTCGTTAAAAAGACCAGGCGCGCCGGACTTGTCTGATGTTGTAATGGTCCCAAATCCCTTTAATATTGCTTCAAGTAATATGCAGTACGAAGCGAAGGACAAAATTAACTTCTTTAATTTGCCCGGTGAATGTACAATCAGAATTTACACCTTTTCAGGCGATTTGGTAAAGACTATTGTGCATACAGATGGTTCTGGGGATGAAGCCTGGGATGATGCGACCGGGACACTGTATCAGGCGACAGAGACGGGTCAACAAGTTGTAAGTGGTCTCTATATTGCTAATATTGTTGATGATGAAACTGGCGAGAGTACAAACGTTAAGTTTATCGTAATAAGGTAGGAGGGAAGATGCGAAAGCTTGTCATATTACTTCATTTAATGCTCTTAATCCCTGGTTACTCTTTATATGGTCTAGAGGTGAAGAAAATCGCGCAAGCAGGGTTCAAATTTATGGACATTGAGGTTGGTGCCAGAGCCGCAGGGATGGGTGAGGCGTTTTCATTGATTGGAGATGATGCCAATGCCATTTTCTATAACCCTGCAGGTATCGCTCAGATTCAGGACAAGAAGTTTGATTTAACGCTCTGTAAAGTCACTTGGATTGCTGAAACCTCACTAAATGCTTTGGGCTTAGTTGTAAATTTTGGCACTTGGGGTAACGTGGGTGTTAGTTTACTTGACACTGATTATGGAGATGTAATGGGTACAATCTATGACCCGGAGGAAGAGAGTGGATATACAAAGACGGGATTGTTAGATGTTGGAGCATATGCGTTGGGTGTTTCTTATGCTCGTAGATTGACTGATAAGTTTATGATCGGTAGTAATGTCAGGTACGTATACGAGCATTTAGGATCAAATATATTTGCTGCTGATACAGCTAGAATCGAAACGTGGGAGGAGAAGAATGAGACTCATACAATTGCCTATGATCTCGGGACTATTTTTTATCCCGGCTTTAAAAGCCTTAGAGTTGGAATGAGCATTTTGAATTTTTCTCCTGCAGTGCGATATGAATATGAGGAAGGTAGAACCAATTCATTCCCATTGCCCCTGATCTTTAAAATGGGAGGAGCTATGGATGTTCTGGATCTTCTTGGTGAGCATCCTCGTTATTCTCTCTTAGTAGATTTCGAACTTGTTCATCCTCGTGATTATTCAAAGAGATATCATCTGGGAGGAGAGTTAAGTATAGTAGAAGTACTTAAACTTAGAGCGGGCTATAAGTTTGGATACGACGAAGAAGGATTGTGCTTTGGTGCCGGTATCAATACGAGAAATATTAAATTTGATTATGCCTATAGTGAATTCGGTTTTTTTGATTTTGTGAATAGGATTTCAGTTGGCCTTTCGTTCTGAGAAGTTAAAAGAAAGTAGAGAATAGGAAAAACAGAGAAATCGATAAGTCAAACTTAAATGCCACTTATCGCTTTCTCTGTTTTTTAACAAGAAGTACAATTACGAGAGACTTCACTAGGGTATAGGATTGAAGACACTTATATAGGCTTATACTGGACTGAGCTATTTGGAAACGAAGGAATTAAAACTTAAGAAGAGGAAAGTTGCTTAAAGGAATTTTCGGTCCTGCCGTAATAAAAAATTACCCCTTGAATCTAATAAAAAACGGAGCAAAATATTCCGAGTTTTCACGGGCCAAGACATTTTCTCATAACCGCAGATTGACATAGGTGAGAAAAAAGATAAAATAACTACCACATGAAAAATCGCTTATTTTAATAAAAACAGTTATCAGGAGGTAGTAAATGGGATATAATATGAGTAAAAGTTCAGGTGTTCGATTATTCATTTCGTTGTTTTTTCTTGTATTTTTTGTAAATGTTCTCCCGGGAGCTGAAAACAAACCAATATACAAGGATCCAAAACGTCCTGTTGAAGAAAGGGTTCTGGATCTACTTGGCAGGATGACTTTGGAGGAAAAAATCGGACAAATGAACCAGTACAGCGCTCCTTTGACTTCGGAGTATGCAGAACTGACAAAAAAAGGCAGAGTAGGCTCATTTTTAAATTTAGTTGGGGAGGAAAAAAATAGAGCTCAGAGATTTGCGGTAGAATATACCCGTTTGGGAATACCCTTAATATTCGGACTCGATGTAGTACATGGTTATGTAACAATTTTTCCCATTCCTCTTGGCATGGCAAGCAGTTGGGACCCGGAATTAGTTAAGAAAGTAGTTTCCATAGCAGCAAAGGAAGCAGCCTCTGATGGTATAGATTGGACGTTTGCACCAATGATTGACATTGCAAGAGACTCACGATGGGGAAGAATAGCAGAAGGTGCCGGTGAAGATACATACCTTAGTTCCGTTATGGCAAAAGCTCAAGTAGAAGGTTATCAGGGGGAAGATCTGACTGATCCGAACACCATTGTTGCTTGTCCCAAACATTTTGTAGCTTATGGAGGAGCCATTGGTGGAAGGGATTATAACACAGTTGATATTTCTGAAAGAACCCTCAGGGCTGTTTACTTACCGCCTTTCAAAGCTGCTATTGTGGATGCTAATGCCGGGACCATAATGAGTGCATTTAATGAAATAAACGGAATCCCTGCTACCGCAAATCCTTTCATCATAAAGAAAATCCTTCGTGAGGAGTGGGGGTTTGATGGATTCGTGGTAAGTGATTGGAATAGTATTGGAGAACTCCTTTGGCATGGCGTTGTCGAGAAACCCGTGGAAGCAGCTTACAAGGCTTTAAAAAACGGTATTGATATGGATATGTCCGGTAACAGGCTGGATGATTCGACTTCCGGAACTCCGGATAATATGTATCAAAGGAATTTGGATAAACTTGTTAAAGAAAAATTAGTATCTGAGAGAGAGATAGACGATGCCGTTAGACGAATACTTAGAATAAAATTCAAATTGGGTTTATTTGAACGTCCTTATATGGATACGAGTCGTGCGCGTAGTATTATAAAAAGCAAAGAAAATATTGAGGCAGCGGTTGAAATAGCGCGAAAGTCTATAGTTTTATTGAAGAATGATAAAAACTTATTGCCTTTTTCAAAGAAAGTAAAATCTATTGCGGTTGTAGGCCCACTGGCAAACAACCGACGATCTCTACTTGGTCCCTGGTCAGCGCGTGGAGATTCTTCCGATGTGGTAACAGTTCTTGAAGGTATTAAGAGCAAAGTTGCCCCCGAAACTGAAGTTTATCATGCAAAAGGGTACGATATATTGGGATCTTCGACTGAAAAAATTGATGAGGCTGTAAAAGTAGCTAAAAAAGCTGATGTAGCTGTTGTTGTGGTAGGAGAGTCGCATGATATGAGTGGAGAAGCGGCTTCCCGGGCTTATCTTGACTTGCCAGGAGTTCAACAGGAATTGGTTAAGGCAATCTATGAAACCGGTGTTCCCGTAGTTGAGGTGTTAATGAATGGGAGACCTTTATCCATTTCCTGGTCAGCAGAAAATGTTCCGGCGATAGTTGAAACATGGTTTTTAGGTATTCAAGCAGGTCATGCTATTGCTGATGTACTCTTCGGCGATTATAATCCATCCGGTAAACTGCCGGTTACTTTTCCGAGAACTGTAGGACAGGTACCGATTTACTATAACCACAAGAATACAGGAAGACCTGCAAATACTGACAACAAGTGGTCATCCAAATATATAGATGTGCCATTTACTCCGTTATTCCCCTTCGGTCATGGATTGAGTTATACGGAGTTTGAATATAGTAATTTGAAAATAGATAAGAATAAAATAAAAAATACAGGAGAGGTTAAAATTAGCCTAAATGTAAAGAATACAGGCAATTATGAAGGCACTGAAATTGTACAATTATATGTGAATGATGTAGTAAGCAGCGTGACTACTCCTGTCAAAGAATTAAAGGGATTCAAATTGGTGAAATTAAAACCAGGTGAGAAAAAAACTGTAAAACTTACACTTACAGCAGATCAATTAGGAATATACGATGAGAATATGGAATATGTGGTTGAGCCTGGAATTTTTGAGATAATGATAGGTAAATCATCCGAAGATATACAACTGAAGGGTGAAATTGAGGTACTTTAAATACTAGACAAATTGAACATTTGATTTAATTTAAGATAAAGTTCCTTTTCACAGGATTATAGTATCTTCTAAGCTACCAGGGAATATAAATATAGAAGGTTTCTTTAATATAAGAATTTTTGAAATCAAAAATGAGCTATAGTTTTTTATTTTCTGGGTCCCACAGAGTCTCTTTTCTTTCTACATTACAAAAATTTTAGTCAGAAAGTGGTGTGACTTCATGTTCTTTGTGATCTTTGGGGTTAATATTACACATTAGCGGCTTTGCCGTGCTGTGAGACATTACATCCTAAGTTTATAGATAGCGTAACTCTGCCCGGGCGCGACAACCTTATGTTTGTCTTCCTGGATCTCGATTTCCATCTCTCTACCAGCTAATAGTTCACAATGATCAATGATAGGCTTTAAACTGAAATTAGCTTTTACTTCTCTGGCAGCGGGATTAAGTATCACCAGTATCATTTCATCCCCGTAGGCTCGGGCATATATAAACGGATACGTATTTTCTTTTGCATAAACCGGCACAAATTCCGCATACGCGGTTAAGGCTTTTTCGTCCTTTCGTAGTTGGATGAGCTTTTTTACCCGATTCAACAATGAATTGAGGTTTTTTTCCTGTCCTGCAACATTGGGAGCATCTTTTGCAGTATCGACCGGTAAATATAATTTTTCAGGTGAAGCGGTTGAAAACCCTTTGTTTACCCCTCTCCTCCACTGCATAGGCGTTCTGCCACCCGCTCTGGGTTTGTAAGCGCCTTCGACATAGGGCAATCCATAAAGCTGCCGCATGCCAATTTCGTTACCGTAAAAGATAAATGGAATTCCCGGCATTGTAAGAGAAAAGGCAAAAATAATCTCGAGGTCATCGGTCGAACGTTTAATATTGAGCCTTGAAAGATCATGATTGCCAAGCGGAAGATTAATATACCCTTTACCTTTGGTTTTTTCATATTGGTCTAAATAGCTTTTAAGGAAGTTGGTAATATCTCCTTTACCTTCTTTATCAAAGAAACTATGCCCTTCCGAGTATCCATTCAGGATTCTCCAGCTTTCTTTCTGTAAAAGGTCATTGTAACCCTGAAACCAGTGATAAAAATCGGCATGGAAACCACCACCATCCAGGGCTGACGCGGGATAAGACCATTCCGCAACCATGAAAGAACCGGGATACTCATTATCGAGGATATCGCGTATTTTATTCCAGAATATTTCAGTTCCTTCATCTCTCCTGCTAAAAAGCTTATGGCCTTCTTTAACATGAGCATTTTTAACCAGGGCGCCTGCCATGTCCGCTCTAAAACCGTCAGCCCCCATATCCATCCAGAACCGCAAAACTTTTTTCAACTCTTCCTGCATCGCGAGAACATCCGGGTGGTCAATAGGCAGCATCCAGTCCTCTTCGGGCCCAGCAAATCCAAAATTCAATGCCGGCTGGCTCCAGTAGAAATTACGCATAAATTGGCCGTTGCGTCTGCTGTAACCTTTTATGAACGCATCCCTATATTCCTCTGGTGGATTTAACCAGGTATTATCAGTCCAGATATACCAGTTGGAATATTTATTTTTTCCTTGTTTCGCGGATTCCTGAAACCAAGGATGTTCAATACTTGTGTAACTGATAACATAATCGAACAATATTTTTAATCCACGTTTTTCTGCTTCTTCAAACATACGTTTTGCATCTTCATTTGTGCCGTAGCGTGGAGCTACTTTGTAATAGTTTGAGACATCGTAACCCGCATCGTTGAAAGGAGATTCGAAAAAAGGATTTATCCATATACCGTCAACACCAAGGCTTTTTACATAATTTAACTTTTTAATTATTCCAGGCAAATCACCAATTCCATCCCCATTAGAATCGTAGAAAGTCTGAGGGTAGATTTGATAAAAAACTGCAGTATGAAGCCAATCCGGACATGAAGGAACGCTATATTCGCCCGTAATCATAGCCGAATCGATGGACAGAGCCTCATCTTTAGCACCCCCACATCCCATTACTATGAGAGAAAAAACAAGAAATATATTTATTATGCTACGTGGCATTTATACCTCCTTTTTTTAAATATTATATTGCATATTTAAATTTTAATGGTAAGTTTTTTACCTTTATATAAAATAACTTTATCGGGATTCTCTGTTATTTCTATTCCTATTCCATGCCTTTCTTTTACAAGAACGCCTATGAACGTTCTTTTATCAAGCATACCCGGAAAAGACCCTTTTCTGTCACCAATAGTAAGTTCTTGTTTTTTATCGTTCCAGTAAAAAGTAATAGTCGCGTATATACCTTTTTCGTAATTATAATTGTCGTTTTCATCTTCATACAATGTAAATTTCGCGTCGGCACCAGTGTATATTCGAAGTTCGATTGGGTCAGCTTCTTTCTCAGTGGAGTATTGAACAAAAGGACCCAATGGAATTATTGAGCCTTCTTTAACAAATAACGGGATTTTACTCGTCGGGGCATCGGCAGCAATTGTCTGTCCGCCCCTAAGTTTTATTCCTGTCCAGAAATCCACCCAACCACTTCCGGCAGGTAAATAGACGTCTCTTGTTTCTTCTCTTTCCTCGACAGTTTTTTCTTTTCCAAATATAGCCGGCGTTTTCCAGTAAAGCTTCATCTTTGCCGCGCCCGTAGAATAGTTTTGCATTTCCAAAACAAAATCGTATTCCCTGCCCGCTTCCAATTGAACTAAATCCGTATACTGTTCAACACTTGTGTAAATAATGGGAAGTTTTTTTCCGTCCAGGATAATTCGCTTTAAGTCATAACTTATCAAATGAAATTGATGTTTACCTGTTTGTGATGGTATAAGTTTGCCTTCCCATCTAACGGAAAAAGCGGAATCAGTCATGTAATCCGGTCTACCCGTATACCATAGATGATTAATTTCGGGTTCTATCTGCTCATGAGACAGATTTTTGAATTCAGGATCCCTGTAATACTTAGCATGCACTCCTTTTTTTCCGTCTTTTGTTTTGAAATGCTCAGGACCAACAAGAATGCTGTGTTCCGGCGGTCGATGAACCATATATTCCGTTACCGGACAAACCATCACAGCCGGCCCAAACATTAACTGGTCATCTACCGAATAGGTTTTCACATCGGTCGTAAAGTCCATCGGTAAACCCCGCATAATCGTATAACCATCACTGGTAACCTGCCAGGCAAGCGAATAGATGTAGGGAAGCAATCGGTAACGCAGGCGGTCTATCTCTATCATCGATTCTGTAAATTCTCCAAATTCCCAGATTTCCCGCGGTGTTTCTGACCCATGAGAACGGAAAATGGGACAGAAAGCTCCGAACTGAAACATACGGGCATAAAGCTCCTGATAAGCCGGATCTTTGCCGCCACTGTTAAAAACACCACCATAAGCACCTATCACAAAAGCACCAATATCAAAAGTCCAGTATGGAATACCAG
>CAZALG010000072.1:0-8919 GCA_964485935.1 uncultured bacterium
AGCGGCAATATAGTGGGTGATAAACTATATTTAAGTATGGATGGGGACGTTTCGGGTGGCGATAAAAATCTGTATGTTCAATATACGGTTAATTATCAGAAAAGCACACATCCCTTCCCAACCTGGTCTCCATTCATGGATGATGCTGCAGATGTTCATGATAAAGGAGAATGTACTGTTTATGATAGAGAAACCAATATAGAGGTAAAGCAGTATTATGATAAAAAAGAAAAAAAGTATAAGAAAATCGAATTTGAAAGAGACAGATCGATTCCTAAAGAGATGAATTTCGAAACTCCTTTTGCCGTTCACCATAAAGCAGGAACACATAGAAACAATGTTAGAGTTTGGCATGAATATGAGTATAACTGGAGAGTATTTAAACTAACGGAACCAAAGCAGTGAACTTTGATATTAACATTAAAAAACTTATTTATATATTTGCTGTTGTTGAACTAAGCCTTTAGCCTTTTGCTTTTGGCTGTTAGCTTAAAAAAAACTCCGTGGTTCAATCAAAAGGTTAAATAGTTGACAAACATAGGCTTTAAGTTATTTTCTAACAAAGCTTAATGTTTTATGTTTATTAAAAAATAAAACAAAAAGAGGTGAATAATGTCAAGAATTAAAATTTCGTCACAGTTAACTCAAAAAGCCACACGGAATGAATGCTTTAGTAAGGGCTTTGTAATTTTCTTAATAATCTTTGTTTCATTTTCGCTAAAAGCAGATCCTTCCGGTGGTCCCTATGGTCCAATTCGGCAAAACTACAATTTGCCGGAGGTTACGGGTAAAATTTACTATGTGGCCCCCGATGGAAAAGCTGAGAATAAAGGTGAAAAGCTCGACAAACCTACAACACTGAAAAAAGCAATAGAGAATGTGGTAACCGGAGACGCAATCGTGATGCGCGGGGGCACTTATCGTACCGGTGAACTTATTTTAAATCAGGGAATCACAATACAGCCATACGCAGATGAAAAACCTGTTTTAAAGGGAACATATGTGGCGACACAATGGCAGGATCTTAGAGGAGGATTATGGAAAACCTCCTGGTCCCGTTTATTTCCCAAAAGGCCCGATAACTGGTGGTGGCGTGACTGGCATGGCAGGACAACACCGCTTCATCGTTTCAACAATGACATGGTGTTCGTGGATGGAAAGTTTTTACAATCGGCAGGATGGGAAGGAGAAGTCGACGAAAATTCGTATTTCATAAATTATGACGTAGGCGAGGTTTACATTGGCATTGACCCGAAAGACCATCTGATAGAGATCACCGCTTTCGAAGGCGCGATTATAAGAACAACCGAAGAATGTCACGGTAAAACTTCGGATGGAAAAGGTCCGGTAATTCGCGGAATCACTTTTACCCAGTATGCAAGACGCGCAATCTTTGTTGACGGAACGTTCCCGGAGGGCCTCTCCGACGAATCCAAACACGGAAAGGAAGTAGTAGGAACGACTTTAGAACATTGCGAAATTTCTAACTGTTCACGGGTGGCTGCCAGACTCAGGGGAGATAGTTTGACTCTCAGGCATTGTAAAATCAGCAATACCAGCACGGAAGGCATTTACATCGAGGCCTCGAACGATGTCCTTCTTGAAAAGAATATCTTTACAAAGAACAATATCGAGAGAATCACAGGATACTTCCCCGCGGCAGTAAAGATTTTCAATCAATCTTACCGTGTTACATGCCGGGACAATCTGGTTATCGACCTTCCCTATTCAAACGGCATCTGGTACGATGTGGGCAATGTGGACGGCGTTTTTGTTAATAACTGGGTTCAGGATGTAGGTATTAAAAGGGAATTCTCAAAGGAACGGTTCTGGCCGAGCGATAACGGATTCTTTTTTGAAATATCAAAAGGAGTGATTTGTGCAGGGAACGTTTTTATAAATTGCGACCAGGGTATTTATGTGCTCAACAGTTCGAATGCTGAAATATACAATAATACTCTGGTAAATAGTACGGTAACAATCGGTCGGGATACAAGAAGCGCAGAAGGCGATCATTTCGGATGGCATCCCAGTACAGGTCCGGATGTCGACGAGAGGTTTGGACATGTATTTGTCAATAACTTACTTACGGCAGATAAAAATTATGGCAGGCCGCTTTTCGTCGTCTGGCAGGCGCCATCCCTGTGTAAAAAGCTTAACAAACCACAATTTAATAAGCTCGATTATAATGTGTACGTTCGAACCTCGGATGAAGGATCTATACCACTTATGTATTGGGCTCCTGCGAAGAATAAAGAATGTCGAAAAGAAATTAAACATCTATCTGATTTACGCAAACTACATTCGGAATTTTCAGCCAAAAGTCAATATTTTGAAAATTATGAAGGGCCTTTATTCAAGAGTTGGGAGCTCGGGAAGTTCGAAATATTGGAAGAGTTTCCGGGAGCAAAAGCGGGAGCTAAACTTCCGGCTGAGATAAGAAAACTCCTCGGAATTTCTAAAAACGAAGCCCCGTTTACAGGAGCTTATCCGCTGAATCCTTAGTGATTCAAATTTATGTAATACATAAATTTGAATCAGTTAATTGGTTTATTAATAAATTAGTAAAAAATAAACTGTTGGCTTGAGTTCTTTGTTCCTTGTACGCCGTCAGCCGGCGGCGGTCAGCTGTCAGCTTTTTTCCTTCAGTTTTCTTGCAAAATCTTTCGCCTTTTGTAAATCTTCCTTATTCGGCCTTCCTTTGTTTGTTCCGCCAAAAAGATATTTCAAAAAACCATAATCGGCAAATCCTTTACAATGGAATTCTCCTATTATGTTAAACCCTTTTTTAAGCAGTCTATCTCTCAGGGCTTTATGCATAACAGCCATACGAACAGAAGATGTGGAAAAGATAAAAGCTTTTTTATCATTTTGCGTTTCCAGTTTGTCGGCTAAATCAAGTAAATTTTTATGATGCTCACCGCCATAAATTCCCGAACCGAATCCAATCAAATCATAATCTGCAATAATACTTTCATTAAAATCTGAGGGTTTTATGATTTTCGCGTTCAATACTTCACCAATTGCCTCGGCAATTTTCATAGTGTTACCATGATGTACCGATTCACAAATTATTAGTGTTTTTTTGTTATCCATATTTTTATCTCCCGTTAATCAAATTGCTAATTTTTCTTTTTGTAATATTTCTTTGCCTTTTCGGTAACAGAGCGGATAAATCCGCTCTTTTCTTCAGTATATTTAACTCTATTATTTGGATACTTTTTCGACAGTTCTCTTTTTAAATCATTATAACGTTCAGCTACTTCCGGAAATTCTTTTAGATAATCTCTAAAATATAGCCTATCCCATAATTCCGAGCCTGCTTCAACCATGTGGATATGATGCGTGCGTTTACCTTTTGAATCTCGTTTGATAAACCACGCGTAATACGGCGGCCCATAATTCCCGAAAGACGGACGGTAGAAATATTCATATCCTTCAGCTTCTAAAACAGGCACGATTCTTTTTTTCGTTTCTTCTAAGCTCGTCACTCCAACTAAAATATCGATAACGGGTTTAGCGGAAAGACCAGGAATCGCCGTACTGCCAAAATGTTCAATTTTTCTTATCAAACCGTGCGGTAATCTTTCGCGCAGGAAATCGGCTTCATCTTCAAACATTTTTGGCCATACCAGTTCATAAGGGACAATGGATATTTCCTCTTTTACTAATTCGTCTATGCGTTTTCTAAGTTTATCATCCATATCGACATTTCCTACAGCCTATTATAAATAGATAATTAATGAATAGATTATTTTAATATCCATATTTTTATCTCCCGTTAATAATATATTTAATATACTATATTCTACACTACCTATGTCAAGGAACGAATCAATGGGAAAATCTATTGGATTACACACGGATAAACACAGCTTAAAAAGACAATATTGAGTTCTAATTTGTCATTTTGCTTTTTGATATTTGATATTTAATATATATTGGATAAAACCACACAAATAGACTCTGAAAATTTGCAAGCATAAAGTTAAGTAAAAAGCGAAGGGGGTTACCCTCCGCTTTTCACTTAACGGTTTTTATCCGCAATCCTCGCTACAGAGTTTCCTATGAGCTTCAAACATCTTCTTCAGAGCCTCCGCCTTCTCGGGTGACTTGGCTTTGATTTTTATCGTCAGCCCATCGTCGGTTTGCTCTACTTCATGCTCGAAGTTCTCATTGAATCTCCCATGATTACAGCGACAACGACTAAAACTAAAGCACATAAGATTTCCTCCTTTTGGCTTTAAGTTATAGTTACTCTTTCTTTATCCTTCTGCCATGTAAGTATTGAAAAATAAATAATCAGACCGCCCTGACTAATAGGAAATATCGGGTACCACCATATTCCATTTAATGCCGGCACCCTCATTATCCCGTGAACAAGGAAAGGCTGAAAAATCATCCAGGCAGCCCCAATAATTCCGAAAACAAGTCCCCATCTGAACCTCCATAACACACCAACTATTCCGACTATAAGCAGAACAGTAAAAAACATTAGCCCTGCCTTTGAGAACATCTTAGACATACGTAAAACGTGGGGTATTTCCCTAACAACTTTATGCACTAGCTGAATAAACATTAAGGCAACGACCGCCTTAATGTAAATTACAGGCACTGTGAGTTTATCCTGATTTTTCATATAACCTCCTTTTTTAGTATATGCTTAAAAACTTATATAAATAAGAAAAATTTTTTACTCCTTTAGTAAAAGGGTCAAGTTTCATTATCTGGGTATTTGCTTTTTTTAAATGCGTTTTCGATGAGTTCGTCAATTTGTTTTTTATAGCTTCTCAGGGTTTTGGCATCTACGAAATAATGTACGTGAAAACCCATTCTCTTTGAGTCGAGAATTCCGGCGTCCTTCAAGATTTTCAAATGCTGGGAAACTGCGGGTTGAGAAATGCCAAGCCTTTTTGCCATAGCTCCAACGCAACAATATCCGCCTTCGGATGCCAAAATCTTGATTATTTTCAGCCTTGTAGGCTCCCCCAACGCTTTAAAAACTTTTGCCATTCTCTTCACTTCTTCTTTCATTTTCTGCCCTTCACTTATATAAGTAAATTATTATATTCTTATAATCATTATAATAGTGTGATCGAAAAAGTCAAGGGGTTTATTTTTTTAGGTCTTGGGTTTTAGGTATTGGTAAATCCTAAAAAGAAGACCTGTACTCTCAGGCTTAGTATTAAATTCAATTGGAGGCGAAAGGGGTTATTTGGTACTCATCCATTGACATTTGTTGCAGGTGGTCTAAATTATACTAACCGATTTCTATACTATGGAGGTGTGTATGAAATTTAAAAGAAATATTTTTCTGGTTAGTTTAATAGTTATTCTTTGTTTAAGTCAAATAAATGCTCAAATATCCTCGGACTGTAAATACCCGGAAGCATCAAATCGCCAATTGACGTCTGAAGACCTGACGGGAAAATCTGCCCTGGAATTAAAAATCATGCGTAACGAGATATTTGCTCGTCATGGTTATAAATTTAAGTCTGAAGAGATGAAGAATTATTTTAATCAACAAAAATGGTATAAGCCTATGTATGATGATGTAACATCGAAATTAACCGAGATTGAAAATGCCAATATAAAGATGATAAAACAATATGAGGATAATTTGCAGAAGAGTAAACCATCGCCTAAAATAAGTGAATTAATAGAAAAACAAAAACGTGAAGTTGTATTTAAAACGGCGTGGGGCTCAGGGTCGGACGAGTTAGGACGAATTATTCCGGAAGAAGCCAGCCCCGAAGCTCCAATGAGTTTTGTTATCGATAGTTCAGGTAATATCTTCGTTCTCGACCAGCTCAATAAACGTGTTCAGGTTTATGACAAAACCGGCAAGCATACCAAAACAATACCTATTCCGGCCGTAACGTTTTCGGATATAGCCATCGGAGAATCGGGAAATTTATTTCTTCTTGACCGGTTTGTATACAAAACCGTAGTTCTCATAGATGACAAAGGCAATATATTGAAGAAGGTAGAATTGATTGGCAACGGGATTACGGAAACCGGAAGTGTAACGGAAATATATAGCCGCGAGGATGGTTTATGGGTTACAAATGAAAATTCCATGGTGAGGATATGCGATGCATCCGGGGAACAATATAAAGACAGGCAGATAGCGCCGGGAAAATTCTCCAGAGAAGACAAATATCTTATCGGGACAAAGGTAATCGGTGATATAACAGCAACTGTTACTCGAACCACATTGATCAAATCAAGCATCGATACTTATACTATATCAAGCAAGAAAACTTATACTATATACTTCGATATCCCGATTCTGTATATAACCATGGTGGACACGGATAAAAACGGAAACATTTACCTCGGGGTAGAGCTATTGGAGGAGTCCATTGACGAAGGCCCGCCTTACAGTATTGAAAATTCGCATGAAATCGTTGTGGTTCTCGACAGCAATGGTAATGAAAAGAAGAGAATTTACATGCCTGTAACTTCAGAGGTAGAAGACGTTAACCGTTCCCATCGCGTTACCCCGGACGGAATTATCTATCAGCTTGTAATAGAAGAAGAAGGGGCTACAATGTGGAGATATAGACCCTAGAGGACGCAGAGATTTTAAACTGTTGGTCTGTGGGTGGGACACGGGTTGACACTGATTTTTTTTAGCCGTCGGTGGACAGCCTTTTAACAACTGAGACTTTACCTCAATCACATTATTTATTGACATAAAAAGTAGAAGAGCGAAGAACTCACGAGTACTATAGGAATTTTTATTATCCATCCTGATGTAAACTGTTTCCTAACATGGAATTTCATCGAATCCGGTGTCAACTCCTTGCTCAATTTTAAAAACCCTGGCCTCCATTTTGTCAGCACTAAAATATCGATTATAAAAGCATCATAAAAATCTAAAAGCAGCAATAATAATAAATTTATTAATAGAACCCAGATGTATTTTATCTGCTCTATATTTCTAAAAAAGAAATAATCAAAAGCCAAGAAAAATACCATTATAAGTATTAGCATAATTAACAATGATAGCAGTCCGAAAAAGGTGATTTTCTTCTTTAAGGTACCATCTTGTTTCCTGCTTTTATATACAACACCGGTACGAAAAACGGATAAAACAAGTATATTTAACAAGCAGGCTCCGATTAAAAACCAGATTGCTGTATTTATAATAAAATTCATTTTCATTTACCTGTCTTTAAAGTTATCTCCTTATGCTTTTTAATCTTTCTTTATCCTTCTTTTTCAATTTTTCGGTTGCGGGAGAAAATGCTATCGATGATATTTTCCTAATATTATCTTCCAAATATTTTAAAGTTTCTTTTGGGTATACATTGTAGAGCTCTTTCAATGACCAGCCTACACCTTTTTGAACGTAATATTCTTCATCGTTCAACAATCTGTCTATAAACTTAATTATTGTATCAAACGGCAAAACCACTTTTTTTGTTCTGCTGAAATACAGAAGGCTTACAACAGATTGTCTTCTATCCCAGAGATTCTTCGATTTATTCCATTTCTCAAGCTGTTTTAATACCTCATCCGGAATCAATTCCAGTATTTTTGTATAGATTTTGGATAAACCGTCACAAAGACCCCAATTATCTACAGTATTCTGCCAGTGTTTTATCGTTTTCCATGAACAACGCAGAAATTCTTTGTCTTTCATTTTAGATTCCAAATAAAGAAAAGCGTGTACTCCTGCCCAGAAACCGGATGAATTTTGCCAGATATATTCCCAGATTTTTAATTGTTGTGACGCTGGCAGTTTGGAAAAGGAATAACCCTTTTTAAAAAGTTTCCTGTGGGCAGGAGCGGTTTTGGGCATTTTGCCTACTTTTATCTCAACCTCTGCCAAACATTCTTTCAAATAATCTTCTTTCATTGTCGAGCTAAATGCTCCAGCGGGTAAGCCACTTTATAAAGAGATGTAAACTTCGTGCTTTTATTTTTTTACTATTTGATCCCAAAGAGGATATTCTGTCGCATCTGTTACAGTAGGATCTTCTCCATCCATTTTGAAATCTTTGTCCTTGGGTACAAAAGAGAGACCTGCTGCCTCCCAACCTCTTCCCGTCTTTCGAACATCTCCATCCCACTTCCATTTAATTGATTTTAGAGGAATCCATTCGTTTTCTTGACCTTCCGGTTTAAACATTAAGTATAAATCAAAAGTCATTCTAACACGGAGATACATACAATTTTCAGCAAGAGTACTCGTCGGTATAGCCGGTGCGTCATAAAAGCTATTACCCCTTGCACAGGGATAGGCCATATCAAGACCCTTCTCACAATTTTGATCTATGGGGGGCGTTGGTCTTAATTGACCGGCACTATCAAACTCTTGTATACGCTGGCAATTATCAATTAACTGTACCCACTGGGTTTCACCGGCTATACTAGATTGCTGATTGCAGGTAAAGAGAACCCCATTATATTCTAATCCTTTTATTATGTTACCCGCAGCTAATTCACCTTCATATTTGCCATATACTCTATTCTCTTTTGGCCATTTAGCGAGTAACTCGGGATCACCGCTTGTTAAAACACCAAAGTGATTATCTGGGCTACTTTCCCAATCTATGGAATAGTCCGGTTTTTTAATAGTAAATTCGGCATCCTTGGAATACCGTTTCCCATCAACTGTTGCCGTATATTTAACATTACCTTTATCTCCCTTATACCAATAAAATCCAATTTCCGGTCTCTTCAAATCCTCATTTTTTAGTGGAATTACTTCTGATTTTGAGTTATCATTAGCTACTTTAAATTTTTTAATGTAATTCTTGTTATTATTACCATCAATAATCCACTCGCCATTCTTCGGATCCTTTTCTTTTGGGACTACAACTCCTTTGAGTTCAACTTTTTCACCGACGACCACTTCTTTCGATTCATCATTATCCTCAACATCTTCCCAATTACCGTTTACTTTTC
>CAZALG010000073.1:0-8829 GCA_964485935.1 uncultured bacterium
GCGTGGAGAGCCAGCGCCAAATCATTAGCAAGATTCGATATCTTAGATAACTTAATTCCCAGGTCGGGTTTGAATTCAAAACGACTCACAACCGGACCTCTCAAAACTCCGGTTATGCTTCCCGTTATCCCAAAACTTTCAAGTTTGCCTTCTATTATATTTTTATATTCTTTTACAGTTTCAGCAGACATCCATTCGACCGGAACAGGGTTCTTAAGAGCTTCCAGAAATTTCTTGCTATATTCGCCGGGACTCTTTTGATAAGAATCGAGCCTTTCAAATTTTTCTTTCTCTGGTTCTTCTATTATTTTCGGTCGGGGTTCTTCTCTCTTTCTAAATTTACTTATAATTCTATTTTCCGATTTCTCGTGAGCAACCCTTTCCTTTCTTTCAGGTAATAAACTTTTAAGCTTACTGATAATGGGTTTAATATTAATTTTCTTTGCGGAAGGCTGAAGGTATGCGTAAAGAATTAAAAGCGCCAGAAATGAAATAAGAGTTACGCTTCCGCCAAAGCTTAATTTTGATATAAGAAAAGACCCTATTACAGCTCCGATTTCTCCTTTTTTCTCGTTGGAGAGCGCCTGATTTATCGAAACAATGGTCAGCGCTATAAAAAATACCCAGAGAAATAAACCTCCTATTCGGTAAAATATATACTTAACTTTATCCATAAATAGAGCAACAGCGGCAATAACAAAGATTATCGGCAAAAAATAGGAAAGAATTCCAAAAGTTTCGAACAGGCTTTTTGCGATTACACCACCTACAATTCCTCCAAAATTATCAGTCAAATCTCCTCTTGGCGCATAGGTCAAAAGCGACGATAAAACAAGAACGGAGAGAAAGAGAATAATTATACCGTTTATCACCATTTTTTTTCTCCCTTCCATATCTCTTACCGTAATTATAAGGGATTTAATTATCAGCATCCCCAGTGATACTATTATCAATAAATTTAGTATCTTCATATTTGAATAATACATCTCTCGATTAGTCTGTCAAGTTTAGAAATTTCACCACCATCGAATTTTTCAAACCACGAAATACACTAAATGTTTTTTGTTTTAATCTCCTAACCTCCCAACCCCCCATCATCATGATAATTTTATTAACAACAAATTACACAAATAACATGAATGATCTTATTGTTTTTTAACTCGAAACTCAAAACTCGGAACCCGTAACTATAGTTAACCACATAAGACACAGAGATTATAACTGTTGGTCTGTTAGTCTGTTTCTTACATAACAGCCCAATAAATATAAAAAATTAACACTGGTATTGGTTATTATCAATATAGAAATTTAATAATTTTTATTCTTGACAAAAGGGGTAAAAATCTGTAGTATGTATAAGATTGCACCTTAAAGATTTTATAGGACATATTTAATTTTATTATTAACTTTATAATTTTGTATAAGGAGGAATTATGAAGTGTCGGAGTTTTATGCTTTCTATTTTGTTTCTTGTTCTCTTAAGCCTCCCAGCTCAAGCACAGTTTTCCTTACGAATCAAGCCACCACCACCAAATCAGTTGGACATAGAAGATCTCTGGAGTGTCGATGTCACCAACAACACGCGTGAACCGCGCATGGTCTATTTTCACGGAGAAATCACGGAAGTCAGAAAAGGCTTACTTTTTAGAGCTAACTCGAACGAGTTCGAATCTCCGCCCGGGAGAAAAAGAATAACCTCGAGAGACGTAAGAACCTTAAGGGACGAATGGTACAGAGAAAAATATGAAGAATTTTTGATTAGAACTGGAACCGTACCCGCGGGCAGTTACGATGCCTGTGTGTATTTAATGGATGCTGCCACAGGACAAGAACTCGCGCAGCAATGTATACATATAGAAGTTCGTCCGGCGGCTCCTCCACGACTTATTTCACCTAGGACGGATGAGTCGTTAAAAATCAAACGGCCTATTTTCACCTGGACCAAACCCGCTCCCTTACCCGCCGATGAAAGAGTTATATATAAATTCAAAATCGTCGAGGTCTACAAAGGGCAAACAAAAGAAGAAGCGATGAGGTCCAATCCTCCCTGGTATGAAGAAGACAGGATAAGCAGGACGAGTTTTCAGTATCCTTTGAAAGGAAAAAAATTGGACCCCGACAGGCAGTACGCCTGGCAGGTTCAGGCTTTTTATGAAGAAGGTTTTCCCCTGGGTACAAATCGGGGTATGAGTGATATATGGAGAGTTAATCCGGAAATTTTGGGAGAACTGAAACCATTAAGACCCGAAATTTTAAAAATAGGTGAGTTTGTAATAACGGATATAACTTATACTTTCTACTCACTCGATTCCCTTTCGGGAAGCGGAGAATCGTTCTTCTTAAAAAAAGTTGCTCCCGACCATTTAGGCGGTCCTATGTTTGTTTATGTTAAAATACCATTTGATGTTAATTTTGTAGGTTTGAGTACCGATTGGTCAGGCGGCGATACGGCAAATATTCTTTCAGGAGACATAGAAGAAAGTTTCTCTTCACCAGTACTGGTCCCTGTTGAAGGTTACCATGTTTTAGTGCACGATATACATATGTGGCCCGATTCGGCACACGGCTCAGTCGCAGTTAAAGTTTCCTGCCTATATGATACGGCCAGCTGTGAACCTGTCGAGCTCGGACCTTTCGGCTCAAGACTTTCACCCCTTCCTGATATCCATAGGGAACTCGGAGTCGCTGACAGAGGTCCTTACAGGCTGGGAGAAACAGGTATAATAATTCAATCTAAGGACGCAGTGTTAATCGATCTCAGCAGAACGATTACTCCCAGTAAAGTAGAAATAAGCATGAAGAAAGGTGAGACTATCGAGCAGCCGGACATGGATACCTGTAATACGGGTTACCTTTACGGTAAATATGTTTTCACCAACGGCGTTCTTACTCCGGGCGGCTTTAGCGCAACGTTAGAGCTCGAAAACCCATGGAAATTTTATTCTTTAATCCCCATGGGATTCGAAGTTAATTTAACAGACGGAGAGCTCGAGATTGAGAAATGTAAAGTAAAGAAAGGAAAGTTTGTAAACGGAGATATAGTTCTTCCCTCCGACAGTAATGGAGTTCTCGATCCGACAGGAAAAGCTGTTATAGCGACTTACGACTCTCTTCTTGTAGATTCACTCTTAGACCTATCTGCTAATGTTGAAGTAAAAGAAGAAATGCAGTGGGGAGGGTTCGGATTACATGCCACTTATACATATTTCAAACTTCCCGCGAAACCATACGCCTATCATACGGTTGTAAAAAGCGATACTTTCAACACGGTAGAAACTGATACTTTGATAGGTTTAACAGTACCATTTTTCGGAGCAACTCATGATGTTTTAAATGTATATTCAGGAGACGCAAATAAAACTCTAAAATTTGAAAAAATGGGTGGTTATGATAATATGAAGAGGAAGGTAGGCTGGTTTAACCTGGAAATGCAGGGTATAAGAGGACACTTGTCTTCTAACGTTGAAACTCCTGACATGAAAGTTAAACTCGGTATACCAACTAAAACAGGCTATCTGGCAGACAGCTCTTTTAATACGACTTTTACTCATGATGAAGATGACACCACCTTTATGAAATTCTGGTTCGTGGGTAATTCCTCTTTCGATACTGATCTAAGGGGGCAATTTATAATTCCCTATCCTTCTAACATAAAACCTCCGTTCAGAGAAGTCGGAGTTACTTCCACTGCCAGTTTCGCGGGTGGGAATGCTTTCTTCCAGGATACGCTTGACCTCGATTACTGGGGAGTTGGCTTAACTTCGAAAAGAGGAGTTATCAGTGTAAGATTAGGAGAAATTGTCTACACAAATGCCGAGATTCACGAACCCGTGCACTTCAGCAAAGGATTTAATATAATCTGGGGTGAAATGCTCGCCGACGGAGATCTGGGAGAATTTTATTTCAACCATAACGCAGCTCATCAGAAATTCGACGGATTCCCGATTACACTTGATTCTGCAGCACTCTCGAAATATGTTGCGTCAAAGCCGGGAGAGCTTGTAGTCCGATGCGGCATTCACTTCAATTTCTTTGGAGAACCGGACACATTGATTACCGTACATGATGCAAAACACACTGTATCCACCCCACCTTTCAACGGACGTCTCGTCACAATAGATCCGGAGGAATTCGCTCTGTTTAGAAACTGGGGCTCGGGTGTTGCGGATATGGATTTCGATGAGATTGGTTATGACGACGCGGATCAAAACGGGTTTATAGGTAATGGCGAAGTCGACTTTGATTTCTTCGCGAATTCTCCTGTCAATGCCGAAATCGAACTTGATAGTTTGTATATAAAAATTTGTGTTTTAGAAACCAAAGTACACGATTTATTGCTCCTCGATGTAGAATTAGCCAGTTTGGGTGAAATCTGGGGATGTGCGGTCATTAAAGGCGATGAGCTCGAACGAATCGCGATAGGAGGCAGGCTCGAATCGACAGTCGGGGGTGGTTTTGACTTACTGGTTCCTAAAGCCGGAGTGGGCGTAGAAATCAAGATGGCGATTACGCCTACTATATCAACCTTTGCCGCTGATGGCATGATGTATCTTTATGTCTTTGGCACCGATCTTGAGATGACGGGAAGCGTGTTTCTTAAAACGGACCGTGCTGCCGGAAGCGTAGAGGGTGAAATAAAAGGAGCTTTTGATTTGAGCGCCGTAGGTGTGGATATTGGCGCGGACGGGCAGGCTAACTGGTTCTTCAGCGGTTCAACAAATTATATCCAGGGAAAACTTGCAGTCAATATATGCAGCATAACATTCGGAGGCGGTCTTTCCGGAGGTCTATTTATCGGTTATAATGCTCCTAAAGATCAGGTATGGGTTCTTCAAGAAGGCAGCAGCGGAAGCCGACGGTTTGGTATTAATATGTCCAATATAGCTGACCCTGTGACAGGTATTTACATATTTGGTGATGTAGAAATATCTGTGGGATTTGCCGGAATAATAGAAGGCGGTGTCGAGATATATGCTGGTGTTGGAGCCTTCGTGGGCGGAAGTTACTATAATACTGATGGCAGTGCTACCGAGCACGCCGGTTTTTATGTAGTTGGTGTAGTTGGTGTTTACATATACGGAGAAATACTCTGGGGTCTTGTTTCCGCATCAGCCTGGGGAGAGTTAGAGCTGTATTTTGGACATCCAATGGGCTTCGAAGGTTCTTTCGGTCTTAGAGGATGCGTACTATGGGTTATTTGCGGTGAAATAGAGATTACTGCGGGAATGAACTCAGTCCGCGGCTTCTACGTAGAGTAAGGAGGTATCGATGTTTATAATAATATTATTAGGAACCGTATTGAATGTTTACACTAATGATGTGGTGGTTAAAAGAGCAGACACAACTATTACTCCTACTATAGGTATGGAATTAATGGACAACGATACAGTCATAGCAGGAGACAGTTCTAAAGCTGAGATTCTTTATGCTGACAGCACCATGCTGTATTTGGACGCGAATACGAGGATTGCTACTACAAGCAGCGAGAAAAAGAGATCTATCTTTCTTTCCTTTGGAAGAATCTGGGCTAAAGTCAAAAAGCTGGTGAAAGGAGAGTCTCTGGAAATCGCAACACCGGTCTCTATTTCCGGTATTACAGGTACGGAGTGCGAACAATCTTTTATAGCAGAAAAAGTAGAGTGTAAGATGATAGGGGGAAGTTTAAGCTTCAAAGAAAAGGAAACCGGAAAAGAGACAAAGCTGGGAGAGGGCGAGATGGCGTCTATGGAAAAGGGCGGGGCTGCAAAGTTTGGAAAATTCAAAAAAGACCAGGTGAAAAAGTGGTATAAATGGACAAAAGCTGATGCCGATTTTGTCCTCAGTAAAATAAAACAAGCCTCTGACGATGGCAACCATGGAAAGGTAACACTTCTCGTCTCTCAGTTAAAGGCAGTTGCCGGCAAATTGGGTTTAGAAAAAGAGTATGGAAGCAAATTAGATGAACTCTTTAAAGATTCTTCGATGTTTAAAGGTCTTTTTGCTCCCACAGAAACCGGCTTCTTATACGCCATAAGCAGTGAAAACCTGGGTAGAAAGACTTTTATATTGTTAAAGTGGCCAAAAATGAAAGGAGTTAAAGCTTTTAACCTTTACAGGAAAGAAATTCCTTCCATGGGCATTCCGACAACTCCCATTAACTCCAAGCCAATCACTATGATGAGTAATTGTGATGATATTAAGGCAGTTATACCTATGGGTTCGGAAGAGTGGCAAGCTATTACGAACGTTATCAACGGACCTCCGAAACCTGTAAGAAAAACAACAAAAGGAAGCACTACTAAGGGTTCTTCTCTAATAGCTCCCAAGGAACTGGCTGCAGCAGAGATGTTTGCAATCCCAACAGTGCTCGCTAAACTTAGCCCCTGTGCTATATCCACCTTATCTGATACAAGCAAGGCTTATGCTGATTTGCAGGCTCTTGCAGGAAAATATTGGAAGGTCGGTGCGGTTATTGGTCAGGCTTATATCGACAATGATGTTGTTCCGGGTAAAAAGTATATGTATGCAATTACTCCAGCATCTACCGGAAAACGTGGAATTGGAACAGGCATTGGGACGGAGAAAATTGAAGCAATAGATACCGCGACAGTCGTAGCAGGATTAGTTCTTCTCCTACCAGCTCCTTCCGGAGTTACAACTATTGCAGGAGACAACAAAGTTATGGTAAGATGGAATGAAATGGGGACCGCTTCGGGTTATGATGTTTATAGAAATGCGCTTATGTCTTCGTATATTAAGGTAAACGGAGCTGATATAGTGGAAGCGTGTACTCTCGATTTAGAAGGAAATAAAATTGCCGAGAAAAACTGCTTTATAGATTTCATGCGCTGGGATGAGTCAGGATATCCTGCAGAGCACGAGGTTGTGGCTCCCGATTCGATTTACGGTCCATATAACGGAATAACTTATAATTACAAAGTAAGAGCGTATGATGCTCTTGGAAGACCGGGTATATTCAGTTCACCTGCTTCTGCTCTTCCGGAGGATGAAACACCACCTGCTGTGCCGTACGGGATTAGTGTAGAAGCTTATCCGGACGGCCTGCAGCCAAAATGGTACCAGGTTACCCATGATGAATTAGGACATGTAGAGTTATCTGGTGTACAGGGCTACAAGGTTTATCGTTTCACCTCGGCGGATTCTCTCGCCGATAGTACTGTGGTTAAATCTATGCTACCAGATACATTCGGCGCTTTCCCATTCTTTAAGGATACTGATCCCTCACTTTTCTCCGCGTACGGTGAAAAAACCTACTGGTATAGAGTAAGGTGTATTGACAATGAGGGAAATATAAGCGGTCTTTCTCCTTCATCGGGAAATCATCTGCCGGATACGACACCTCCGAAACCACCGCGTGACTTAAAAGCAGAGAGTCATGCCGACCACATCGCGCTGGATTGGGATAAACCGAATCCTGTTCCACCCGATCTTGCGGGTTATAATATATATCGCGGAGTTTGTGGTGGCGACTCTGTATGTGTTGAGTATGAGCAAATAGATCCTAAACTACATATGGAACCAAGGTGTACGAAATGGGAGTGGCAAGTTTATCCGATGCATCTTATAGGAAATAAGGATTATCCCGACAGTCTTAGTTACAAAGATTTCACCGTACCGCCCGGTTCACCTATCTGTTACAGATATACAATAAAAGCTTACGATCTAAGTCAAAATTTGAGTGATACTTCCAAAACCGTTTGTCAGAAATTGAGAGAAGAAACACCGCCTGCTCCACCTATTATTGCAGGTCTTAAAGCAAGAGATGGGGCCATAAAGGTCGAGTGGGTATCTTCGCCCGTACAGGATTTATTTGGATTTATGGTCTATAGAGCGGAGAAAGAGGACGGTAAATACAAAAGAGTAAGTGATACTCTCATATTTCCTACGGTCATAGACTGCGATGATATACCTGCTACCAATATATGGGCGGCTGATTCAGTTTTCTCATTTATCGATACTACAGTTGAAGAAAAGAAGGTATACTGGTACAGGGTGAGAGCCGCAGATTACGGCGCAAATGTAGGAGATCCCTCGGTTCCCATAGAAACATACACATATAATCTAGGGCCTCCGCCAACACCTATAGCTCTCCAGATTACTCAACCTGCAGGAGTATGCGCGCTTCTTATAGAATGGAAACCCGAATATAAAAAGGAATATGCCGGTTTTGTTGTATTCAGAAGTTCCGATCCCGCCGAAGGTTACCGGCAGATTAGTCCAATTCTAAGAGAAAGTAAGTTCCTCGATAATACGGTCATCGGCAATAAAGATTATTACTACAAAGTCCAGTATTTTGCCACTAATGGTAACCGTTCACTCGTTTCAACTGCCAAAAACGGTAAGGCAACGCCTTAAGGGAGGATGAGATGAGAAAAATAATTTTAATCTTAACTTTATCGATTATTGTTGGCCTGGCAATTCCTTCGTATGCCGCGGATGAATTCATCGAGAATCACACGTGGGGGTTCAGGAATACGACTTATTTCACTAATGCTGCGGGTGATACGGTGCTGCCATGGGAAGTATTCGTCAGAAGTTTTATCGGTATATGTCCGGATTCGAATGAAGCAAAGGTTTTATGCCCCCTGGATTACGCTTTCTATCATGCCTACAATGCTGCTTTCGCGGTTGCGTCGGGCAATTGTTTCGGTATGAGTTTGCTTACCAATATAATTTACAAAGAAGAAGGGCATATGGGTTTCTGTAAACCGATCTATACTTATTCCGGAGGTGTGAACGGCCCCACTTCTGCAAAATTGTGTACTGTTATCACTGTTATGCAGTGTCATGAATGGAGCCATTCCGGTATTATGTGGATGGCTGAAAATA
>CAZALG010000074.1:0-8818 GCA_964485935.1 uncultured bacterium
CTCGTACTTTTCATTAAAGCCTCCTTTCGTTAGGGTTTACAAATCGGGTTAAAACCGAAGACTGAAACATAAAACATTTGACAACGTCACTTCTCTTGTTATGAAATATAAACTCTATTACAGAAAAACTCAACTTTATTAATACCCCCCTGAAATTTCAGGTCAAATAATATAAAATATAAACAATCCTTAAAACAACCCCCTCCTTTCCCCTACAATATTATAATCTTTACCCTTAGCTAAATCAAACTCAATATTACTTTGTAGTATAATAAAAGAGAATTTTTTGTCAAGGGTAAAATTATTTAAAAAAACTTGGACCATCTTTTCGTCTTTAAAACAAACAAATGTTATATAAATTAATGAACAACGAAAATTTCAAAGGTAAAAAACCTGATTTTGAGAGAGCCAATGGAGAATAATATAGATTGGCGAGAAAAAGCGGAGAAAAATTTAGAAGGAATAAAAAAACATTCATAATTTGCACTACCTTACAACTGCTTTTGTCTATAAAATGAAAAAAGATTTGCCTGAGCCTCAAAAAAAACCCCTTGACATTGGATTTTATTTCGTTATATTGTTATTCATAAGGATAAGAAATTTTAAGTCAAACAAAACAAAAAAATGGGGGTGTAATTATGCATTTAACTGTGAAATTAAAGTTTGGTAGGTAAGGCCTTTTCTTCTTTATCGGAAGGAGGAGGGAAGGCCGAAGCAAAATTTTATGTTTACTTCAATGAAGATCACCCATCATAGAATAATAAAGTTAACAGTTAATTTTAATTTAAATGTAAGGAGGTTATGAAGTGAAAAGACTTCCAATATTGACAAGAATGTTATTGTTACTTGTGTGTTTCAGTTTTATGCTTTTTGCCTATAATTCAGGCTCCACCCTTAATGACAATATAATATTACCATACGTAGAGTTTGCTCCCGAAGCCATCGACGGTGAAATGGAAGAAGAGTGGATTTTCCCACCAAACGGTAATTTCGTCTTTGAGTTGGCAGATGAAGATACTATACCGGCAACCATCGATCACTCAGCATTCTGGAAAGCCGCTTACAATGCAGACGGTTTTTATTTCTGGGCAAAGGTACTGGATGATTCGATTTACGATGAAAGTGCCACAGTCCATGAGAATGACTGTTTTGAAATCTACTTTGACGGCGACGATTCTGACAACGCCAATTATAGTGACGGAAACGATGTTCAGTGGAGATACGTTTATGGTCTCACGGAAGTGGGAGCTGCAGGTTGGTGCGACATAGGTGCAAATGGTGAATGCGCTTGGTTAGAAACCGAGGACGGTTATCAATTTGAATTGTTACTTGATGCTGCAGATCTTGCCGACACCAATATTGTCCTTGCACCAGGTACCGAAATCGGCTTTGAAGTTCAGACTGCGGATAACGACGGTGCGGGTCGTGAAACCATCACAAAATGGTGGAATGTAGACGGTATGTCCTGGCAGCAACCCCTACTCTTTGGAAACGCGATGTGTGGTGATGATGGTGACTTGGCAGAGGAAGTTGTTGGAGATTTTGTTGTAAACATGGAATTTGGCCCTGAGATCGATGCTGAAAATACAGAAAACGAGTGGGATGAAGTTCCAGAGGTTAAGATGAGCGTTTGTGAAAATTGGGCTATGGCTAACGATGAAGGGTTCAGGGATTTCCAACCTTACTATCGTGCCGCTTGGAATGCGGACGGTTTTTACTTCTTTGCAAAGGTACTGGACGATACGCTTGTAAATGATGTTGCCACAGTCCATGAAAACGACTGTTTTGAAATCTACTTTGACGGCGGAAACGAAAAAGCCGCAGCTTACGATGAAAACGATGTCCAGTGGAGATGGATATATGGATTGGAGGATTATAGTCAGGGAACAGGAAGTGCGACATGCGAAAATGAAGAACATGCGTGGATGGAAATTGATGGCGGTTACCAATTTGAATTGATGATCCCTACTTCCGATCTGACCTTTACTCCGGAAGAAGGTGCTGTCATTGGTTTTGAAGTTCAGTGTGCGGATAACGACGGTGATGGTCGCGACGTTATTTCAAAATGGTGGAATGTAGACGGTATGTCCTGGCAGGAACCTGTTCTTTTTGGAACAGTAGAACTGAGCGCGACAAGTACGGCTCCAGGTCCTCCAGAAGTAGCTGGAGTTGAAGTAGCTGATGAAGAAGCTGGTGTCAATGTCTCTGTTCCTTCCATAGTAACGAGCAGTGTTCTTGCTGTTTCAAGCGCAAATGATATTGCAAACGTAGTCCTCTACAATATAGCGGGACAGGAAGTTGCAGCTGCGGCCGGAAATGGTGGAAACGCTGTACTGAATGTTGGAGAAGCACCAAATGGCGTATATCTCTGCAAAGTTGAAACAGAAAATGGCTCAGTTACCAAGAAGGTAACGCTGCTCAAGTAAACAGTTATTTGAGTAAGCTGTTAATAAAAAAACCCGCGGTAAATTTACCGCGGGTTTTTTTTACTCCGTGAATTCGTTTCTCTTAAATATTAACTTTTTCACAAAGTTTATTTACAGGACATCTCTTGCAATCGGGGTTTCTCGGAAAACAGATGTTCTGCCCCAAAGTAACCAGAAAATCGTTGTAAACAATCCACCATTTCGGTGGTAACTTTTTCCTTAGGGCAAATTCGGTTTCTGTTGGATTTTTTGTTTTTACATATCCGAATCTGTTGGATATACGGTGGACATGAGTATCAACACATATACCCGGTTTACCAAAACCAATCGTTACCACCAAATTTGCGGTCTTTCTTCCCACACCCGGCAACTTAATTAATTCTTCTAATTTATCAGGGACTTTCCCCTCGTATTCATCAATTAAAATACGTGCCAGTTCAGGAAGTTTTTTGGCTTTTGTACGAAAAAAACCAACGGGGTAAATTAATTTCTCTATTTCTTCAGAAGACAACGTTGCTATCTCTCGTGGAGTTGAAGCCTTTTCAAACAGTTTCAGGGAAGCTTTTCTTGTAACAGCGTCTTTAGTTCTCGAACTAAGCACAGTTGAAACAAGTATTCGAAAAGGATCTCCCGTATTGTTTGCTATCTCGGTTACAATAGGAGGCTTCCATTCACCGTATTTTTCTTTCAGTATCTTTAATACCTTTTCTATAGTATTATTGTCCATAGAAAGATAATATAAAAACACCGTCAGAAGGCAACCACCACCCAACCCTCCAAAACTAATTGAACCACAGAGGACACAGAGAAAAAAGAACACACGGAGAAAAAACAAAAAACTATATTCTTGTTGTTTAAAACCCAACCCCATACCCCAATTTTTTCACATGTAGAACTTGTAGTTTTTATTTTTTTTATAAGAAAACAAAATATGGAGTTAGTCGGTAAGGTAATCCTTGAATATTCGTGCAAATCCGTGGCTAATTCTATTATATTTGGTTCTTGGTATGGTTGGGTCGGGATTTTAACGATCCAACTATCTAACGATCTAACCCATCTAACAGTCAAAGGCATTAGCCTTTGACTAATATTATTCCTTGACATATAAAATTAAATGCATTATAATATCCAAAAAGGAGGAATTATGCGAAAATTGTTTTTATTGTCTTTTTGTTTGTTACTTATTCTCGGCTGCGGAGGTGGAAGAACAGTAAAGAGAATTGCCACCGATGAAGTTACAGATCTCTCAGGAAGATGGAATGATACTGACTCCAGGCTCGTGGCAGAAGCCATGATTTCCGAAATGTTAGCTCGCCCGTGGCTTATCGACTTCGAGCAGGATAAGCTCAAAAAACCCGTAGTTATTGTAGGTACAGTTAGAAACGAAAGTACTGAACATATAAATGTTGATGTCTTTATAAAGGATATAGAAAGAGAGCTGATTAACTCCGGTAAAGTTCAGTTTGTCGCTTCCAAAGGAGAAAGAGAAGAAATAAGAGAAGAAAGAATGGACCAGCAAATGTATGCTTCCATAGAAACCGCTAAAAAACTCGCTCAGGAAGTAGGCGCTGATTACTTTTTAATAGGTTCGGTTAAATCTGTAGAAGACTGGTTCGAAGGGAAAAAAGCTGTGTTCTATTCAGTCGACCTGGAGTTAATAGATGTAGAAAAAAACCTTAAAGCCTGGATAGGAAACAAAAAAATAAAGAAACTCATCGAACAAAGCGGATATAAATGGTAGTTAATGCTGCTTAAGCGTTTTTTTTATATCTTTTTAGCGGTTTTTATACTGTCTTTCCTCGGCTGCGCTTACCTACAAACCCAAATCAAGCATTATGAGGGTATCGAGGAGGATTTTTCCTCACGTTTTTATAGTAGCGCGGCAGAGCGAATAGAAAAGGCTAGAAACGAAGGCAAGTATGAAGCTAAGGACAAGGTCCTGTATTTCCTAGATATGGGGATAGCTTTGCACTTTGCGGGAAGATACAAAGAAAGTAACCAACACCTCGAACAAGCCGAGATTGCGATTGAAGAAAATTTCACAAAGTCTATCTCAAGGATGATAGTTTCATTCCTGCTCAATGATAACAGTCTTGCCTATTCCGGAGAAGACTATGAGGACATCTTTACGAATATAATAAAAAATCTCAATTACATTCATCTGGGGGAAAGCGAAGATGCAGTAGTCGAAGTAAGAAAAATAAACTTAAAGTTAAGCAGACTACAGGATAAATATTCTAATATGGCAGAGAAACTGAGTGACAGCAAAAAACTTCAGGAAAATGAAGCGGACGTTTGTTTTAGTCCTGGTGAAGTTAATCTCAGATACTCAATTACAGGCAGCTATCTATCTATGCTGGGTTATAAAAGTTTGGGTAAATGGGACGAGGTTGCAATTGACAGAAGAAGACTTATTGAAGCTTCTTCCGGCAGGATGGAAAGTTTTTCAGAAAAAGTTTTATCCCCCGCTGCAGAAGAGGCGATTCCCGTTTACACCTTTTGCTTCGCGGGCAAAAGCCCGGTTAAAGTACAAGCCACTCTACTGCTCGACTACGACCCGGATTTAAATATGGCAAGAGTCATGCTGCCGGGTAAAGAAAAAACAGAAATCAATTCCTTTAAATACAAAGGCGATAACGAATTCCATTTAAAATTTGCGGTGCCGGAAATAGTAAGAAGAAAATCCAGAATCAGGCGTATCAGAACTCTTGTGAACGGCAGGGCTTTGGGAGAATTGTACCTGATTGAGGATTTCGGACAAATAGCAAAAGAGACTTTTAAAATAAAAAAACCCCTTATTTACCTCCGAGCTGCGTTAAGGTCTTTAATAAAAGCTGCAATTGATGCTAAAGCAAAAGAAAACATAGATAAGAAATACGAAGAAAAGACCGAAGAAGAGGATGAAGAGGATAAAGAAGAAGAGGCTAAGAGGCGAGGGAAAAACAAATTCATGGCAGGGTTACTTAAGTTCGCCGTGGATGCCGTAACCGATATAACTGAGAACGCTGACCTCCGATGCTGGAGAACAATGCCCGGAAGAGTTTATGGCGGAAGAATCGATCTTGTGCCGGGCGAATATGAAATTGCTTTCGAATATATAGACAAACGCGGCAATGTGGTCGACCTGGAAAGAAAAATAGTTTCAATAAACAAAAATGGTCTTAACCTAATCGAGGGGGTATCATACAAATGACTAAAAAAATCTTTTTAGCAGGATTTTTAATGCTTCTGCTTCTTGGATGTGCTTCTAATGCTTCAAGTACTAAAACAAGCGATTTACCTGAATGGGTCACAAATCCTGACGACTTATATCCAAAAAGACTTTACCTGACTGCTGTATCAAGCGGCAGTTCTCTCGATGAAGCAAAACAGCGTTCGATTGGGGCTCTTTCAAATATTTTCTCCGTAAACGTAAACCTCGACAGAAGAATTCTGGAGGCTTATTCGGAGAAGAAGAAAAGGGACGAAGAAATGGACTGGGAGCATTCAGTAAATCTCGTCAACAGAAGTGTTCTTACAAGCGACAACGAACTTATCAACGTAAGAACGGGGAAAACCTACTTTGATGAGGCAACCGCGACCTTTTACGTTCTTTCTATAATAAGTAAGGCAGAAACCGAGATGCTTTATCTTGAAGAAATACAAAAGAACGATAATTCTCTCGTGCGTTTTTACCGGGAAGCAAGTGACGCTGAAAACAAAATCACAAAACTCATTTATCTTAAAAAATGCATGGAGATAATCAAAATCGGGGAAGCTCTACGTTCCATTCATAGAATTCTTTCCCTAATGAGCGACACCCCACCTTTACCCGTTCCAAAAGAAGATATTCTGGTCGAATTACAAGAATTAAAAAATAAGACGGTAGCAAAAATTGAAACATCCGGAACTGAGAAAGAAAAACTTTCCGCCTATTTAAGAGAGGTAATCGATCAAATAGGTTTCAGCACCGGGGAAGAAAATCCCGATATTATTATAAAAGGCAATCTCGACATAAAACCTCTTGGTTTCCCGAGAGAAGGAGAATTCGTACGCTGGGAACTCACCGTCGACGTAACGAATGCTAATACCGGCAACACAATGAACACATATACAGCCAGTGCAAGAGAAGGACATGTTTCACGTGAATCGGTTAGAGGAAGGGCTCTGGATAAGGTTAAGGAAGAACTTAACAATAACTTCTACGAGGACTTTACCGCATTCTTAAGTGAATCTTACGAGAAATAACCTGATAAAGGCAAACCAACCTTCTAAACCAAATAAAAGGAGGCGAAGAATATTTCTAAGACTTTTTAAATATTCATCTTTATTACTTTTAATTTTAACATTAACAACATGCTCGCGAAAATCACCTAAAACATTAGAGGCTAAAGTTATCGAAAAAATACATGAACTAAATGGTTCGGATAAGGACCCGGAGACTTTTGCGGCACCTGAAGACGATCCTCAATTTTATTTATATCCTCCGAAACTAAAATTAGTTAAAATATCTTCGGACACAGTATACCTTACGGTTATAAACTCTTCCTATTTAACTCAATCAATGGGAACTACTGGCGCGGAAGATTACATCGTCAAGTCGGGAGTTACGCTTTTAGAAATCGACGGGATCAATTATGTGGATTTCGATTTTCATGTGGGCGACCATGCCTACCCCGGCACCTTTTCCAAAGCCGGATATACCCCGAGAGAAGAATGAAAAGTTCAGCAACCTAACCAACTACCCTTCTTAAGTGCAAAAATCAAACATAAAAATGTAAAATTACATATCAAAGTTCAAAAATAAACAAACATTCTTTCTAATCAACGTAAACCTGAAATATACCATTCCAATTTTTACATTTTAATTTGTCATTTTGCTTTTTAATTTTTAATATTTAATTTGGGGAGGTTCTGTCTACTCGGCATACTCTTTTTTTGTAAGCAATCTCTATGGAAAAAATTATGGGGTGGGAGGGTATGGGTGTTGACAAAGTTTTTTTGTATTATATACTCATAAACAAAAAAACTTCTAAAGGAGGAGTAAATGAAAAAATTTTTTGTTTTAGCTTGTTTGTTCATAACTGGTCTCACACTCTACGCTGTAGACCAGGTAGAAAAAGCCACACAGTCTGATTATATTGTCGTAATCGAGACAGACTTCGGGATAATTGAATTTGGACTGTTCCCCGATGCCGCTCCCTTAAATGTCGAAAACATAGTAAAACTGGTTAATAGAGATTTTTATAACGGTACAACCTTCCACAGAGTTGTTCCGGATTTCGTCATCCAGGGAGGAGACCCGCTTACTAAAGACAAGAATCCTGCTAATGACGGAACTGGCGGCCCGGGTTATTACATTAAAGACGAATATTCGAAAGAACTAAAACATTTACTGGGTACGGTGGCGCTCGCGAAAGCAGCGAACGACCAGAACGGTTCCCAGTTTTATATTTGTCTAAAAGCAGTACCTTTTCTTAACGGAAGATACACAATAGTCGGACAGGTAATTAAGGGAATGGACGTGGTGGAAAAGATTGCCAAGGTTAAGACAGGAAAAGGTGATCGACCCATAGAAAATGTTACAATGAAAAAAGTATACATGAAAGAGAAAGAAGCGGACAAAACTGAAACTTCAGACACAACTAAAACAGAAGATACAGAGGAAACAAAAAACCCGGAAAGAACAAAGAACCCGAACGGCGGTGCCGGTGGATGCGGCTGCGGAAGATAAAAAACAAAGAAACAAAAACTTTTGCAAAATTCAAAGTGGGGCTAAGATAGCCCCACTTTTTTTATTTTTAAGCCAAATAGAAATAAAACGATTTATGATATATATGTGAAAAATATTGGAGTGGGGTGGCCGATTTAACTACTCAACTATTTAACGGTTATATGCCAAATGAAATGAGAGACTTTTTCTTTTGATTTAAAATGTAATTTACATATCTCTATGTAGTTTTTAGACTTTGTTAGTATTTCTTCAGAAAATCAGAGAGTTTTTCTTTTGACACAGGATTGATTTTAATTCGTGAAATCCTGATTCTCTGATTTGGTCCAGGCCATTACAAAGTTCCAGCTAACACCCAAATTCTCTTTTATCTCGTTCTTTGTAAGCCCTTTTTAAAGTATAAGTTGTTTACAATACTTCTTATAATTATTGCTTTATATTTATCCATAGTAATAAGAATTTAACAAAATTCCTGAATTTACAAGTCTCTCATTTCATTTGTCACCCAACCTTTAACCACTTAACTAAAAACGAATTTTTTACGAGAATACCTGCCCATTCCGTACAAACTTCGAACTCTTCGTCTGACCTTTAGAAACACTATCTTTCAGACGACATAAAAGAACGACTCCATCCCCCCACCCATACGGCTTGCCGCCCGCAACGCGGGCTGCCTTTGGCT
>CAZALG010000075.1:0-8643 GCA_964485935.1 uncultured bacterium
AAAAATTGCATGAGTCCAGATACTCTCTTGGTATAATACTTCTTTTAATCAGTATAGCAGGCGGAACATTTTTAGTATTGCATACGAATAAATATGCCTACGCGGGAACCGTCAATTTAAAAACCAGAGAACTCGAAGCCAATCAACCCATGGGAGAAGAAAAAGGTATCTTTCCGGGAAGAGTAGTGTGGGTCCATGATGCTGACGCGACAAATGAAGACTGCAATCCGGGACAATATGGTGACGGATGGTTTCTTGATAAAAATAATAACCAGGCTGTAATAGATGCTATGCTCGATACAGCTGTAAAGGTGTTATCAGGCGAAAACAATGTCGCCGATGCGTGGGACGCTTTTTTCAGGTCTAATAATTCCAACAGAGGTAAAGCCGATACCGGATACGTGTCAGGCGAGATAATATTTATAAAAATCAACAGAACCAGTGCTTATGCGTTGAATTATCCTGAGTTTACACCGGGTCACTACGGAGTATCCGAAACATCTCCTCATTTAATTTTATCCCTTTTAAAACATCTGGTGAATGAGGTCGGTGTTGCGGAGGAAAAAATCTATATTGGTGACCCCATGAAACACCTTTATAAACATGACCTCGATTTGCTGCAGGATGCATTTCCCGACGTTCATTATCTGGATAACAGATATACAGATGGAGGAAGAGAGGTGGTTGAAGCAGGTGATTCTAAGATTTATTATTCCGATAGAGGCGAGATTCTTCGTGCAGACGTTTGGTTCTGGCCCCCAACTGGAAACCCTATTTATGATGATAACTTTTACACAATTTTTGACTCTTGCGATTACCTTATAAACGTTCCGACTTTAAAGGGACACTTAAGAGCGGGAGTCACTATGTTTGCCAAAAATCATTTTGGCTCTCACACACGAAGTGATGCCAGTCATCTCCATATGGGTCTTGCTAACCCAGATGGAAACCTTGGTAATGGCATTGAAAGATCTGGTTACGGAGAATATAGAGTCCTGGTAGACTTAATGGGCTGGGAATTGATTAGAGAGAAGAATTTAATCTTCTTAATGGATGCTTTGTGGTCATCGGGTGCGGAACTCGGCATACCCAATAAATGGCAGATCCCACCGTTCAACAATGACTGGAGTTCATCGATATTTATTTCCCAGGATCCGGTAGCAATCGAATCCGTGGGTTATGACTTCTTAAGAACCGAATACACAAGTGAAAGATACTCTGATGACTTTACTTGTGTTCAGATGGAAGGCACGGAC
This sequence comes from uncultured bacterium, assembly GCA_964485935.1. GTDB lineage: Bacteria > Hydrothermota > UBA3072 > UBA3072 > UBA3072 > JAFGHJ01. Next base: position 1,257 of record CAZALG010000075.1, read on the forward strand.
GACTATTTAGAACAGGCTGCAGATTCAAATTGTTGGCCGGAAGATATAACTTACGATCCTGAAGATGACGGAACCCCAATACCAAGTCTCGGAGTTCACGAACACTGGAATAACGGGACAGCCAGACAATATTCAAGAAACCTTGGTGAAGAAGAGGGTATCGAATTGATATCAATCCCACCTTACCAGGGAGGAATAGCTGAAGACATTAAAACACTTGCAAAGCCAACACTACTAAAAAATTCACCCAACCCCTTTAACTATTCTACTTCTATAAAATATAATATTGTGGATAGAGCAGACGTAGAACTGTTTATTTTCAATACTATGGGTCAAAAAATCAAGACTCTTGTAAATGAAAACCAACCTCAGGGCACTTATTCTGTCATCTGGGATGCAAGTCAGGACAATGGTTCTAAAGCACCGAACGGTGTTTACATTTACAGGCTAATAGTAACCACAGAAGATAAAGTATTTGAAGACGCAAACAAAATGCTGCTAATAAGGTAAAGAGTAAAATAAGGAGGTTATTGTGCGAATTAAAACAGTATTAAGTGAAAGCGAGATTCCAAAACAATGGTATAACCTTGCAGCCGATTTACCCAGTCCCCTGCAACCGCCGCTCGGGCCGGACGGAAATCCTATTTCACCTGAAATGCTTGCTCCTGTTTTCCCTATGAATTTGATAGAACAGGAAGTCAGTCAGGAAAGATGGATAGACATTCCGGAAGGAATATTGAACATTCTTTACAAATGGAGACCGACACCGCTGCATCGGGCTAAAGCTTTAGAAGACCATCTGGGTACACCGGCAAGGATATATTATAAAAACGAAAGCGTTTCACCTCCGGGAAGCCACAAACCGAACACCGCAGTCGCACAGGCATGGTACAACAAAGAATTCGGAATAAAAAAACTGACAACCGAAACAGGTGCGGGACAGTGGGGAAGCGCTCTTGCTTTCGCATGTTCAATTATCGGTCTTGGATGTAAAGTTTACATGGTAAGAATCAGTTTTGACCAGAAACCTTACAGAAAAACCATGATGCAGACCTGGGGTGCAGAATGTGTCGCGAGTCCAAGCGAGGAAACCAAAGCAGGGCGTGATATACTCGAAAAAATGCCCGACACTCCTGGAAGTCTTGGTATAGCCATAAGCGAAGCAATCGAGGAAGCGGTATCGGATACAAAAGGAGAAACCAGATACTCTCTTGGAAGCGTATTAAACCACGTATTACTGCATCAGACCATAATCGGACTCGAAGCAAAAAAACAGCTTGAAAAGGCTGGAGAAAATAAGGTAGATATTGTGATAGGCTGCTGCGGCGGCGGCAGTAACTTCGCAGGGACAGCTTTCCCGTTCGTTAATGACAAGATACATGGAGAGGAAATAGAAATAATCCCTGTTGAGCCTACTTCCTGCCCGACAATGACGAGAGCTCCCTTCGCATACGACCACGGCGATACCGCAAAGATGACTCCTCTTCTTCCCATGCATTCACTTGGACATGACTTTATACCTCCTCCAATTCATGCAGGCGGCTTGAGGTATCACGGTATGGCTCCTCTGGTATCTCAAGGCATAGTCGAAGGATTACTAACCCCAAGAGCACTTCACCAGCTGGAATGTTACGAAGCCGCTATAACCTTCGCCAGAACCGAAGGAATAATTTGTGCACCTGAAACCAGTCACGCCATTGCAGCGGTCATTCAGGAAGCCAATAAAGCTAAAGAAGAAGGCAAAGAAAAGGTTATTCTTTTCAATATGAGCGGACACGGCCTCATGGATTTAACCGGTTATCAAAGTTACCTTGCCGGAAAATTGGAGGATTACCCTCTGCCAGATGAAGAAATGGAAAAATCTCTTAAGGGTATAGAAGGATTGCCTAAACCAAAGGAACAAAAAACAGGTAAATGGTAATCACCAAGAGAGCCGTAAAGCGGCAAAGCCGCTAAAATGTAAAAATTAAATATGAAAATGGAAAATGACAAATCAAAGTTTAAAAATGAATAAAAAAACAAAGAAACAACAAATCATACGATTATTTTTTAGTTTTTGGGGGAAGGGATAATTTTGCATTTTTATTTGTCATTTTGCTTTTTAATTTTTGATATTTAATTTACCGAAAAAAGGTGGTAAAATTAAATGGGTTTCTTTGCAAAAAGAAAAAAGTTTATAGAAATACTAAAGGGTAAATTTTACGGCTCTCTTAACATTTTATAACATTTATGAATCAATACGATAACGAGCGTATTTATTGTCGCAGACTTGGCCACTGGCTAACCTTTAATTATTGCCGTCAGGAAAATAACGATTTACCATGCTGCAAGATAATTGATTGCTGGTTTGAAAAATTACCGATTAAAGAATTCTTGAAAGAAAACTATAAAGAAGAAGAGATTTCCTATGTTTTTGAATCCTCAAAACCAAAAATCACGTCAATAATCGAACTCATAGAACAGGCAAAAAAAAGAAACAATTAAACTCCTCGACCTATGCAAATTCATGCAAATAATAAAGAAATACTAAAAGGCAAAACCACTGATATATACTTTCATCGAACTGAAGAAATATTAAAAAAGGAAAAAAAGAATCCCAACGTTACCGCGGAAGTATGTGTCAAGAAATTTCCGGATAAGTATAAATGGGCAATATTTACAGGATTAAGCGAATTAGTAGAATTATTTAAAGGTAAAGAAATAGACATTAAAGCACTCCCGGAAGGCAGTGTATTTTTCGAAAGAGAACCGGTTCTTACAATAAAGGGAAAATATCTGGATTTCGCAAAATTCGAAACACCGTTACTAGGTTATATATGCCAGGCTTCCGGCATATCTACAAAAGCAGCCCGATGCAAAATAGAAGCGGGTGAAAGAACCGTTCTATCCTTTGGAGCAAGAAGAATGCATCCTGCTATAACTCCTGTAATAGACAGATACGCCTATTTTGGGGGAGTTGACGGTGTCTCTGCCGTTTTATCCGCAGAAAAATTAAAATTGGAACCAAAAGGAACAATACCTCACGCTGTCATACTTATTATCGGAGACACCGTAAAAGCAGCAATCGCTTACGATAAAACAATCGCAAAGGGAATTCCCAGAACAATTCTCGTTGATACGTTCAGCGATGAAAAAACTGAAAGCTTAAGACTTGCTGAAAACTTACAAGATAAAGTGGATTCGATAAGGGTTGATACACCATCTTCAAGGAGAGGTAATCTACAATCAATCGTAAGAGAAACAAGAGAAGAACTAAATAACAGAGGTTTTAACAATGTAGGTATATTTGTTTCCGGTGGTTTAGATGAATACAGTTTAAAAGAACTTAATCCCTACTGCGTGGGATACGGAATAGGAACAAGTTTATCGAATGCTCCTACAATTAACTTTAGCCTTGATATTGTCGAAATAGAAAGTAAATTAGTATCCAAAAAGGGTAAAGTCGCAGGAGAAAAAGAAATACTGGAATGTAAGCGCTGCGGAAATAGAGCTATTGTTTTTTCAAAAGACATAAAAAAAAGATGTGAATGCGGAAATGAAATGAAGATAATAACAAAAATGATTATGAAAAATGGAAAAGTTATAGATGCGAAAGAAGTGGATGAAATACGAAACAGAGTTATAAAGCAATTGAGGTTTCTCGATGTATAATATAAAGTTTATCGAAGAGAATCTAAAAAAATTAAAAGAAAACACAAAGAAAAAAGGCGTCGATATCGATTTCGAACTTTTTATAGAACTTAACGACAAAAGAAAAACATTGCAGTCTTCTGTCGATGAACTGCGAAGAGAAAGAAATGAAAAGAGCAAGAAAGTAGGTGAATTAAAAAAGAAGAAGCAAGATGCGTCAAAATTATTATCGGAATTAGAATTTCTTAAAGAAAAACTAATTAGAGACGAAAAAGACTTAAAAGAAATACAGCAAGCGATCGATGATTTTATTTCCTGGATACCGAATCTGGTTCACAGCTCAGTCAAAAATAAACCGGTTGACATAATAAAACCAACCGGATTAAAAAAATTACCCTTCAAGCCTCTAACTCATATCGAATTGGGTGAATCACTCGGCATTCTTGATTTTAGCTCTGCGGCGAAGATTGCCGGCAGTAACTTCAGTTTATATAAAGGGAAAGGAGCAAAATTAGAAAGGGCGTTAATAAATTTTATGCTTGATTTACATACCAAGCGTCATCAATACACGGAAATTTTCCCTCCTTTCCTTGCAAACGAAAGTTCTATGTTCAATACGGGTCAGCTCCCCAAGATGAGAGAAGATATGTATATAACAGATAAAGACGGGCTATTCCTGAATCCCACAGCCGAAGTTCCTCTCACCGGCATACTAACCGAAAAAGTTCTAACGCCTGATGATTTACCTATTAAATACTGCGGCTATACGGCTTGTTTCCGGAGAGAAGCCGGTTCTTACGGCAAAGAAACAAAAGGACTCCTTCGTGTTCATCAATTCAACAAAGTAGAACTCGTCAACTTTGTAACCCCTGAGGAATCTTACGAACAACTTGAAAAATTACTCGAGGAAGCTCTTCAGGTAATAAAACTTTTAGAGCTACCATACAAAGTTCTCTTACTTCCTTACGATGATTTATCTTTTGCCTCAGCCAAAACATACGACATAGAAATCTACGCTCCGGGCGTGGACAGGTGGCTTGAAGTCTCATCCGTAAGTAATTTTGAAGACTTTCAGGCAAAAAGAGCAAATATAAGGGTAAAATCGGAAGGAAAAACAAAATATGTTCATACTTTAAACGGTTCAGGCGTTGCCACGCCTAGACTGATGATATCGCTCTTGGAAAATTACCAGACAAAAGAAGGAGATATAGTTATCCCCGAAGTTCTCGTACCTTATACCGATTTCGAGACAATTGAATTAAATAGTTAGTAGTGAGTAGAGAGTAGTTAGTAGTCAAAATTTAAATCTTAAGTTTTAGTAAAAACAATAAAAAATCTGAGTAAATCTGCGTTTATCTGCGTCCTATTCTCTTTGTGTCTTTGTGATCTCTGTGTGAACTATAGTTTCGGGTTACGCATTTCGTGTTTCGAGTAAAAAAACAGAAAAAAATCAGTGTTTATCCGTGCCTAGCTCGTGGTGATGGGTTGGGATTCTGACTTCTAACTCCTGGCTTTTGAATTCTTTTTTAATATTGTCCCACCATTTGCATGAACTTTTCTAAACCAATCCAAATACTTACTTGATATACGCAAAAAGCCTAATTGACAAAACAATATTTTTTTTTATTATTATTAATACCTCCTAAAAGTAGGGGGAGGTATAAAAAATGGATATGAGTATGAAATTAAAGTTTACAAATTGAGGCCTTCTCTCCTAAGTATAAAAGGGGGAAGGCTAAATTTTTTTTATGGAACTTCTTCAGAGAAGAATTTTGTTCATTAATTGGAGTTAAGAAGTAAATTGAAAATTAAGGAGGTAATATGCGTAAGATAAATGTTCTATTAGTTTTGGTTGGTCTAATTTTTTTAGCAAATATCGGTTTTGCACAAGATTTTGTTGATGTTACAGCACAATCCGGAATACTGGGTGGTGGTAATGTAGGATTTTCTTGGGGTGATTATAACAATGATAGTTTGATAGATTTCTTCCATAGTTCAGCGGGTAGGTTGTATATCAACATGGGAGATGATACATTTGCACTTGTTTCTACATCCCCAGCTGATGCGGGATTTGGTTCAGTGATGGCGGACTTCACAGGGGATGGTAATTTAGACCTGCTAATGACGCAAGGTAGTGCTTTAGCCTTGATAGTAAACACGGGGGATACGTTATCGTTTATAGATACTACGGCTGGCGTAAAGTTAGATTCGATTACCATACCCGACGGTGCTATTTGCGTGCCGGCGGCAGCAGACTTTGATCGGGATGGTAATTTAGAGATAGCCATTGTAGGTTCATATGGTGCCCCTACTCCAAGTCCTTTAAGATTGGCGAAGTTCAATGTCGAAACGGGTACCTACGAGGATGTAGCAGTTACAGTGCTTGATGATACTACTCATAAATTTGAGTCGTGGAATCCGACGTGGGTAGATGTTGACAATGATGGGTATATCGATTTATTTCTGCCATCAATTAGGGTTGGTTTCCCGACAAACAGGTCCGGATTATATTTTAACTACAATGGTGAGGGATTAGATTGGAGTGAGATCGATATTGATGGTTCGGACACAGATGTTTCAGCAATTGCATCTGTTTGGGGAGACGTTGATAATGATGGAGATATGGATTTGCTTGCACAGGCGTTTGACGGTGCTGCTCCTTTTTATTTATTGTTGAATAATGGAGATGCTACATTTACCGATGCTGCAGCCACATCAGGTATATCGGCAAATAATCAGATGAGAGGATTATCTTTGGGGGATTATGATAATGATGGAGATCTGGACTTATTGATAGGTGGGGGTGGCATGGATTTGACGATATACCAGAGTCAGTTAGCAGGAGGGGATCTTACATTTACCGATGTTACGGCGAGCACAGTAGGTAGTGAACAGCAGCAGCATCGATCTGCGTTATTTGTCGACTATAATGGAGATGGTAAACTTGATTTATATGCTGGTTGGACAGACCCTAATTTTAAGTTATTTAAGAACCAGTCAGAAAATACAAATAACTGGATAGGATTTAGGTTATCGATGACAGAGGGTAATAACAAGTCAGCCATAGGTGCACGGGTTCGAGTAGTAGCAAGTGACCTGAGCATGATACGAGACATACAGGCAGGCGGATATGGAGGAATGACAGGTGGAAATTTAGTAGCGCACTTCGGACTTGGGGAAGCGGAAGAGGCTGACAGTGTTATTATCGACTGGCCAGATGGCACTTCCACGGAACTTTTGGCTTACTCTGCTAATCAATATTATGATGTGGACGAAACTACTACGAGTGGTATAGAAGAAACGCAAGATTTGCCAAAAGCATTTGCTCTAACGCAAATCTCTCCAAATCCGTTCAACGAAAAAACAACAATAAGTTATGCGGTAGCGAACGAAGGCCCTGTAAAAATTGCCCTTTACGACTTGCTCGGTAGAGAAATCGCATTGCTGGTTAACGGGGTTAAGAAACCAGGAATACATACTGTAGAATTGAACGCAGCTAACCTGAGCAGTGGCATTTACTTCTGTCATATGCAAGCCGGTGAATTTGACACTTCGCAGAAGCTGCTATTGATGAAGTAAACAAATTCTGCGGTATAGCCTGCTGAACAAAGGCTAAGTTTAACTCTGGAGTTGAAGTTTTGAATACCTCAGCTCCAGAGTTTTTTATTTTCAACATACCTTGTGAACTATAGTTTTGAGTTACGAGAACGCTATATTGTAGTTATGATTTCAGTTATGATAAATCCAGTATTGAAAA
>CAZALG010000076.1:0-8506 GCA_964485935.1 uncultured bacterium
AGACTCCCTCGGGAAGCTTGCCTTTTACCACAAACTTATGCGTTTCAGGTACTTTAAGCCAGACTTTACCTAAGGCAAAAGCGAGTGCTATATCCGTCGAACCCATGCCGGTTGCGAAAGCTCCCAGTGCGCCGGAAGTACAGGTATGAGAATCAGCCCCTACTACCAGATTTCCCGGATTCACCCAATCTTCTACAAGTCTCTGATGACAGATCCCTTCTCCGACATCAGAAAGGAAAGCTCCCGTCTTTTTTGAAAATTCTCTCAATAACTTCTGAGAGTTCGATAACTCTTTCCGCGAACTCGGAGAAGCATGGTCGATAAAGAATATTGAGTTATCTTTATCGAAGACTCTCTCCATATTCATTTTCTTCAATTCCTGCACGGAAAGAGGACCAGTACCATCCTGAGCCATAACTACATCTACTTTTGCGACTACGAACTCCCCGGGCTTCACATCTCTTCCCACGTGTTCAGAGATGATTTTTTCAGATATTGTTTTACCCAACTTTTATCTCTCTTTAATCGGTATGTATTTTACATTAACCGGTCCATTATAGATGCCGCGAGGTCTGAATATTCTGTTAGATTCTCGGTATTCAAGAATATGAGCTATCCAGCCCGCAGAGCGCGCCATAGCGAAAATAGAAGTAAACATATCGGTAGGTATACCAAGTGCCTTATATACAAAACCAGAGTAAAAATCGACATTTGGATATATACCCTTCGGTCCAAATTTCTTTTCCATGACTTCTTCAACCTTAAGCGCAGTTTTAAACAAAATTTCATCTCTCTTACCGGTTAAATCTCTGGCATATTTTTTAAGAATACGAGCCCTCGGGTCAAGAGCCTTATACACTCTGTGCCCGAAACCCATTATTTTTTCTTTTTTCTTCGTAGCTTCGTTTAAATATTTCTCAACATTTTCAGGACCGCCTATTCTCTCCAGCATCCGTATAACCTGTTCGTTTGCGCCGCCATGAAGATATCCCTTAAGCGTACCTATAGCAGAAACAATTGAAGAGTAGACGTCGGCCAAAGTCGAAGAAGTAACCAGTGTTGCAAAGGTTGAAGCGCAAACACCATGCTCAGCGTGAAGAATTAAACAAAGCTCCAGGATTTCCGCCTCTTTTTCCTTAGGTTTCACACCATTAAGCATCCACAGAAAATTAGCCGCATAAGAAAGCTTATTATCGGGAGGAATAGGCTCCTTTCCTTTTCTTATCCGGTCAAATGCGGCAATGAGGGAAGGCATCTTACCCATAATTTGAATTCCAGCTTTTAATTCGCTCTCCGTGCCTACTTCATACTCCCCGCCTTCGGGTAAACTCATAAGAGAAACACATGTATTTAACACATCCATAGGGTGAGCCGCCACAGGAAAATCCTTAAGCCATTTTATATCCTCAGTATCCAAAGAAATATGATTTTCAAGGTCGTTAGAAAACTTTTTTAGTTCAGCTTGCGTTGGAAGGTTGCCATAAATCAAGAAATAAGCGGTCTCTTCGTAAGTAGATTTCTCAGCCAATTCTTCTATAGGTATACCGCGGTAAATCAGAATCCCGTCTTTACCGTCGATATAACTTATAGATGTTTCGAAAGCGGCAACGCCTTCAAGTCCATGCGAGAAAAATTGGTAATCCTGTTTTAAAGTACCATTAATTTTTTTATTCTCATAATCCATTTTCCCTTGTCCTTCCTTAATTTTAAAATTACACAGATAAATTATATGTCTTAGTTTTTTCTGCAACCCCTTACATTAAATTAAAAATCAAATATTAAAATGGAAAAATACAAATCAAAGTTCAAAAATAAGAAAAACAAAAAACGAATCTCACAAATGATAATAATATTTTAATATTTACATTTTTATATGTCATTTTGCTTTTTGATTTTTGATATTTAATTTTTATCTTGACAGTCTTAACACGATTGAATGAATCATTCTGTTTGCTACTCTACAGCTACTTACGACCAATCAGATCAGGTTTCCCTTATCTGTCCGCTGCCTCTGATTATGAATTTTGTGGAGGTTAGTTCTTTTAAGCCCATAGGACCCCTCGCATGCAGCTTCTGAGTGCTTATTCCTATCTCGGCACCCATGCCGAATTCTCCTCCATCGGTAAAGCGAGTAGAAGCATTAACGTAAACGGCGGCTGCGTCAATTTCTTTTAAAAATTTGTTCGCACCATTGTAATTAGTGGTTACTATAGCCTCAGAATGCTTTGAGCCGTATTTGTAAATATGGTTTATGGCATCATCGATACTGTCCACTATCTTAACCGCCATTATATAATCCAGATATTCTTCATACCAGTCATCCTCAGTAGCTTTTTTAATATCAGGTATTATTTTTCTCGACTTGGAGCAACCACGCAACTCCACATTATTTTCAGAAAACTTTTTATAGATCAAGGGAAGAAAATCTTCAGCGATATCTCTATGTATAAGAAGAGTTTCAGCGGCATTGCAAACAGCGGGATAATCGGTCTTTGCGTTATAAACAATTCTAAGAGCCATATCGATATCAGCCGAAGAATCAACATACACATGGCAATTACCCACACCTGTTTCAATAACGGGAACGCTCGATTCTTTCACCACTCTCTGGATAAGACCTGCTCCGCCCCTGGGAATTAAAACATCGAGATATTCATTCATCTGAAACATAACTTCAACGGCAGCACGATCGGTGGTCTGGACCAATTGAACCGATTCACGAGGTAAATTTTCTTCAACAATAGCGTCCTGAATTATGCTTGTTAAAACCTGATTCGATTTAAATGCTTCCGAACCTCCCCTTAAGAGTACGGCATTGCCGGTTTTAAGACAGAGCCCGGCAACATCCACGGTTACATTAGGTCTTGCCTCATAAATAATGCCTATAACTCCAAGGGGAACTCTAATTTTACCCACTTCAAGTCCATTGGGTCTCCTTTTAACTCCTATCACTTCACCAACGGGGTCTTCTAATTGTACCACTTCACGGAGACCTTTTGCCATACTATTAATTCTCTTTTCGTTCAGTTCCAACCTGTTCAAAAGTGCTTTTGCCAGACCCGCTTCCCTACCGGCACTCATATCTTTATCGTTAACTGAAATTATCTTTTTCAATGATTCTTCAAGTTTCCGGGCGATATTAAGTAAAGCCCTGTTTTTAATATCTGTCGAGGTGTTAGCTAATATCCTTGAAGCTTCTTTTGCTTTTTTCCCTTGAGCAATAACCGCTTTCTTTACATCCATTTGTCAACCCCCTATAATCATATTCCTTCTATGAATTACTTCTTCCTGATTTATATAGCCCAGAATCGAAAAAATCTCACTGGAATGATGCCCTTTAATCTTCTCTATCTCGGCACTCGAGTAATCCACCAACCCCTTTCCTATTTCTTTTCCTTCCTGATTAATTATCCGGACCAGACCTCCCGAGGAAAAAACCCCGATCACCTCTTTAACACCTCCAGGCAATAAACTTTTCCCCTTATTAACAAGAGCTTCTTCCGCTCCTTCATCCACTTTAATACCACCGCAAATAGGAACATTAAAACTTAGCCATTGTTTCCTTTTGGAAAGACTTCCTCCCGAAGGCAGAAATGTTGTCCCTAAATTATATTCCTCTTCATTTTCAAGCATATTTACCAAATCTATAATAACGTTTTTCCTATAACCGGGACCAATAACCATTATTATACCTGAATCAACAGCTGCCTTTGCCGCTTCTATCTTAGTTGACATCCCTCCGGTACTAACTTCGCTCCCCTTATTACTTCCGGCTAAGCTTTCAATCTCCGGAGTAATTTCCTCGACTTTGTGTATAATTTCCAACGATTCGGTGGTTAGCGCAGGATCCCCTTTATAAAGTCCTTCAACGTCGCTTAAATTTATCAAGACATCAGCTTCGGCAAGACTCGCCACCCTGGCAGAGAGGGTATCATTATCACCAAATTTAATCTCATTCGTAGCTACAGTGTCATTCTCGTTAACAATGGGTATAACCCCATACTCCAGGAGAGTTATTAAAGTGTTAAAAGCATTTAAATACCTATCTCTATCTTCAAGGTCACTGGAAGTAAGCAAAATCTGAGCTCCCTTTTCTCCGTATTCACGCAAAAGTCTATTGTATACACCAATTAAAAGCCCCTGACCTATTGCCGCCATTGCCTGTTGTTTTGGTATCAACCTGGGTCTTTTCTCACACCCTAACTCGCCCATACCAGCACCAATCGCACCCGAAGTAACAAGAATAACCTCTTTACCTTTATTCTTGAGGTCGACCAACTGTCTCACAATATTATCTATCATCGTAAGGTTTAGTTTGCCGACAGAGTGAGTTATCGTAGAGCTTCCTACTTTCACTACAATTCTTTTATATTTTTTATTTCCCATTTTTTATGAATATAAAACCCCAAAATTATTTGTCAAGAGTGAGTGCCACATCATTAGCCCCTTTCCAAACACAAAACGCAAAAATTCATTTAAACCCGAAAAGATTTGTTTTGCAACATTTCCGGTAACTAATAATTAATTTTAATAGTGATTACCATTCTACTTTCTTTAAGATTTATTTTTGCATCATTAAAACTTGGAGGACCAAATCTACCTTTAACATTATTTGAAATACCGTATCCTTCCTTGGGTATTCCAAAAATACCGGTTTTCATTTCATCATTAGAATCTTCATCATGCAATATTGCAATTGCGTATTGCCCATAATTAAGATTCTCGAATTCTATCTTTACATTTTCTCGGCTTTTCGGACATTTCTGAGGGCAAGTTACTTCTAATATCAATCTATTTAACCTTTTGATTTTATCTCTTTCAGGAGCGGACATATTGGAAAAAGCTTTTTCATCACGAAACCTTGTTTCTTTTTCTAATTTTTTTATTTCTTCTACTATCTCCTTATCCTCTAAGTTAATCTCCCACGCTGATGCACTATTACGCCATATATCAAAGAATTTCTCTTTTGTTAAAATCTCATTCAAAATTCTAATATTTTTGTCGCAACTGGTTAATTGGATATCATAATTATCTTCTTTGATTTCATCGCATAATTCTTTGACAGACAACTCGTCATCAAATTCATCAATATGAAAGTCGGAACAAACATTTTTTTCATCATTTATTGATTTTTTAAGTATTTTATATGCTCTGGATGGATGATCAGGGAAGCCTTCGGTCGAATTAAATAAGCATGCTCTAATTTTACCATTGTTATTTTTCAGGTTCTTTATTTTTACAATAATATTCCCTCTTTCAATTTCTTTACCCTGCAGCGTATGTGCATTTAGGCAGAAGGCTAATAATGCAATTATGATAAAACTGCTATATCTCATTTTTTTCTCCTTTTTTTAAAATATCTTTAATCATTAAATTAATGTTTGGTAAAAACATTGGAGTTCTTCTTTTATAATCTTTGTATTCCTTTCCAAACCTATTTAATAAATCCCGTTCTTCCCTTTTGCACTGTATAAAAGTAATACAAAACCAAATAACACCGCCTATAACCACACCAGTATTAAGAAGAATCAACCCTACTGCAATTATAGTCATACTTATTCCAACATACATTGGATTCCTGGTATATCTATAAATACCAGAAGTTCTTAATGTATCGGATTGCCCAACAGCGCCTCTACGGTCTAAATAGTATATGCCAGAAATAAAAATTGGCAAAAATACCGATAAGAATATAACACCCAAAACTTTGAATATAAAGGTCGGAATAAAAGGAATAAATTCTGTTATAGTTTGTATATTTAGTACCTTTGATATCAGAATGCTTACACTGACAAACATTGTTATTCCAAAAGCAACCCCGATTGGCGCAAAAATAAATTTAAATTCTTTTTTATTCATATAGACTCCTATTTACAAGTTTTTGGAAATGGCATACATTTTTTTTTATTACAGGAAAGGCTAGAAAATCATTTATATCGTAATATTATCCTAATCACCTCGGTTGTTATGAGCAACAATGCAACTCAAGTCTACCTTTCAATTTTTACATGCCAGTTTATGTTTAACCAGTTTAACTATATATTAAAAATTCCATTTATCAAGACCTTTCTATTTTTTTAAAAAAACAAATCCCCTCTTGACATTATAGGCTTTTAGGGTTATAATAGCAAATATAATATTAGAGGTTTATAATGGGGAAAAATAAGATATATGCGGTTATTACCGGGGATATTGTAAAATCCGGAAAATTCAGTTCAGAAAGAGAGAAAGCTTTAAAAACTCTCAAAGATGCCCTTAACTCTTTAAGTAATTTCAAGAAAAAGAGTATTGGAGGCGTCTCTGATATCTTTAGAGGTGATTCCTTTCAAATAGTAATTTCGGAGCCAGCCTCTGCTTTAGAAATAGCAATATACCTGAAAGCTCAGCTTTTAAGCAAGACTATAAAAGGAAAAGTTATTGATGCCAGAATTGCCATAGGCATCGGAAAGACAGAATCGCTTAACAGAAAAAACATAAAGGAAAGCGACGGCGAGGCTTTCAGATTATCCGGCAGCGCTCTCGATAACATATCAAAATACAGAAGGCTCTCTATAAAGTCCAGCATCGATGAATTGAACAGTCAACTGAAATTTATCTCTTCTTCTATAGACTCAATAACGCGGCGCTGGTCTACCGAACAGGCTGAAGCTATAGTTTTATGGCTTAAAGGCTCTACACAGATATCTATAAGTAAAAAACTAGGAATCTCTCAACCTGCAGTGAATCAGAGATTGCAGCTTGGAGGGCATTTCACACTAAGCGAATCTTTCGATTTATTCAAACATTTGCTTGATAAAAATTATAAGTTATGAAGTATATAAAATCAATTATAAGTGTTAGAGGTTATTATGAACGATATTAATATTTTATTACATTTACTCATAATTCACTCGGCAGTTAGTTTAATATTCGGTTCTAAAAATTTAACGAATGAGGTCAGGAAGAAAAAGATAAAATCTAAGTGGCTGTATATTTCGTCGGCGATCTATTCTCTATCAATATACCTCATTTCTTCCTCCTGGGCGGATTTTTGGATTCTGCCGCTCGGATTTGTTGCTCACTTTCTGGCATGCTTAATTATGATACCGAAAAGAAGAAATCTTATTAATTTCTTTGCAAGTCAGATATTGCTTATATTTGCACTAGTCGCAATATGGCTTTTGCTTACAGAAAACTATTTATCTCTCCTTTTTGGTCTCGTAATAATCTTATGGAATTCAAAGAGAGTATTATTAGTAATCCTTGGATTTATTATACTAATCTGGCCCTCCGGATACATAATTGGGCTTGCCACCGAGCCTTTCAGAAAACAAATAAAAGAAGCTGAAGGTCTCGAAAAAGCAGGGCTGTGGATTGGGATTTTAGAGAGAACGTTAATCTACATCTTTGTGTTAAGCGGTAATGTAATGGCAATCGCTTTTTTGATAACAGCCAAAACAATTTTCAGGTTCGGAGAAATAAAAGACCACTCAAGGAGAAAAGAAGCAGAGTATATTCTTATCGGAACGCTCTTCAGCTTTTCTCTTGCACTTCTTATTGCTTACTTAATACAAATTTTCATTTAATTAAATTGAAATCTGCTGTTGCGCTAAAAAAGATGATTGTCTTACTCACCTAATTATTTTTCGTATCTCCAAACTCTCGGAAACGCCAGAGGCACTTCGCTTTTATACTTTTCATACTCACCGCCGAATCTTTCACTTAAGTAATCTTCCTCTTCCTTTATTAATACCTTTAGCAATACATACATTACGAAAGGAACAGAGAATGCTATCCAGGATTTAAATAAAAGGCAAATTCCCGGCACTATAAGAAAAATAAAAGAAGAATATAAAGGGTGCCGACATATAGAATAAACGCCCTTTGTTCTTAAGGTATCTTCTAAATAAGCTTTACGCACAGAAAAAGCTGAACCGAAATACAACGAAATTCCAACAACTATAAGGAAAATACCCGGAATTAAAAATGCCCTATATGGTAAGAATTTTATATGAAAGAAGGGATAAGTAAAAAAATGAATAAAAATAATTACAGCAGAAAATCCCAAAGATAAAACAGCGAATTTAACCCCTATACCCCAAAACGAAATCCTATCTGACATATTTATTATCCTTAATCGTTTTTATTTATCTTTGGAATATTTCTTCTTAACTATTCTTTCCGCGATATTTATTATAGAAGGCATAAAAAGAACAGTTGTAATAAAACAAGCGCCGACTCCGAAAACAAGAAGCGCTCCAAGACCTATAAAACCTCTATATTTGGAAATCATAAGAGAACCAAAACCAGCCATTGTAGTAAGAGAAGTAAGGAGAACCGCTTTACCTGTACTTAAAAGGACATGTGGGGTCTTGTCAAATCCCTCTACCCTATACCGATGTAATATATGAACCCCGTCATCGATCCCTATCCCAACAATCATGGGTATACCGATTACGTTTACCACTGTAAGCATCATTCCAAAGGTCGAAAGAAGCCCCAGCATCCACAAACCTCCGGCTATTAG
>CAZALG010000077.1:0-8503 GCA_964485935.1 uncultured bacterium
CGGCAGTCATATGTCGAAAAGATTATACGAAGAAGGAAATTTCGTGAGAGCCGTCGATATTAAATGGGACGGATTTATGGAAGAGTCTTATTACTCGGAAAAAACCACTCTCGATTTACGCGAAAAAGAGAATTGCATGAAAGCAACCGAAGGCATAGACGTAGTTTATCAATTTGCTGCGGATATGGGAGGAATCGGCTATATAACCAAAATCGGCGCAGATATTATGAAAAACAGTTCTCTTATAAATATAAATATGATTCAGGCTTCACTGGAAAATAAAATCAAAAAAATATTTTTTTCTTCCTCTGCATGTATATACCCTGAATATAAACAACTTGAATCGAACGTGACGGCTCTAAAAGAGGATGATGCCATACCTGCTCAGCCCGACCAATTCTATGGATGGGAAAAACTGTACGCGGAAAAACTTTATGAAGGCTACGGAAAAGACTACGGACTGAATTATAGAATCGCGAGATTTCACAATATTTTCGGACCATACGGGACATACGAAGGCGGAAAAGAGAAAGCGCCGGCAGCCCTCTGCAGAAAGATAGCTCTTGCGTCCAACCCGGGAGAAATCGATATATGGGGAGATGGTGAACAAACAAGATCATTCTGCTATATCGACGACTGCCTTGAAGGATGTATTAAACTAATGAATTCCGATTACAAAGAACCTTTAAATATTGGTTCGGATGAAATGGTAACAATAAACGAAATGGCGGATATGATTATAGAAATATCCGGAAAAAAGATCACAAAAAAATATGATAGCTCAAAACCTCAGGGTGTAAGAGGAAGAAATTCAGACAATACATTAATAAAAAAAGTCCTCGGCTGGGCTCCTTCCATCACTCTTAGAGAAGGCCTCGAAAAAACATACCCGTGGATTAAGGAACAGGTCGCCGGTTCGTAGATTCTCCTAATCTGAACCGAGTCACTAGTCGCTGGTCTCTTGTCAAAAAAAACTAAAATAACAACATATTCTATATGTGAATTAAAGGTTTCACTCTAATGTAAAGCAAAATGGAACTTAAACGCCCTTTTCTTATCTAAAGAAAAAAATGAAAGCGATAAAAATTCTTACAGTAATTCTTCTTTTATCTCCGGGACGTTCATTATCTGAAAAGGGAGAAGAAGTGCAAAAACGCCTTGAAGTATTATCGTTCTTAAGAAAAAAGCATTGACAGATTAAGGAAAAATGAGGTATTTAAAATTAGTATTATTGGAGGCTCCTCATCTAATCCTTACTCTTGGATTGTTTTCCTGCTTATATACTAATCCTAAATTGACACGAAACCCGAAACTCGATTCAGATTCTTCGAATCTGAATACCCCCTTGACAAATTATAAAAAATGCGTATATTGCTTTGTACAACAAAGGGCTTTGTGGAAAATATAAAAATAGGAGAGAGTTAGTGTTTGTAATAATAAAGAAAGCAAAACAAAAAGGAGGGAAAAATGTATAAAAAGTTTATTGTATCGTTAGTTCTTATTATCATAGTAAGCAGTGGTTCGGTTTTTGCTGTCGAAAGTTCTGATTCTCTCGCACTTGTTGATTTATACGATAGTACAGATGGGGACAATTGGTATGATAATGACAACTGGAAAAGCGGACCGGTATCGACATGGTTTGGGGTAACTGTTGATAATGATAGAGTAACGAATCTGAATCTGGGTTATAACAATTTAGCAGGAACAATCCCGTCATCGATAGGAGATTTAGATAGTTTAAGGTATTTGACCCTTAATAACAATCAGCTCACCGGATCGATTCCTGATGAAATTGCCAATCTTACGAAGCTAATAAATTTGAGCCTTTCTTACAACCAACTTACTGATTCAATTCCTTCGGGAATCTGGGGTCTTACAAATTTAGAACTTTTGATAGTTTCTGTCAATCAGCTTTCAGGGTCGATTCCTTCGGATATCGGCAATCTCACAAATTTAGAATTTTTGCACCTTTATAGCAATCAGTTTACCGATACGATCCCTTCGGAAATCTATGAACTTACGAATTTAACAAATTTAATTCTCTCCGACAACCAGTTCACCGGGGAGATTCCTTCAGATATCGGGAATCTTACGAATTTAACAAATTTGGATCTTTCCCAAAATCAACTCACCGGTTCAATTCCTCCAGAAATCGGCAATCTCACAGGACTGCAGTATTTGCATCTTTCCGAAAATCAACTTACGGAAGAGATCCCTTCAGAAATCTGGGATCTTACGAATTTACAATATTTAACCCTTAATAACAATCAGCTAACCGGGTCGATTCCTGCGGATATCGGGGATCTCACAGATTTAACCAATTTGAGCCTTAGCTACAATCAACTTACAGGGGCGATTCCACCCGAAATCGGAAATCTTACTAATTTAATATATTTATATCTTAACCTAAATCAACTTACCGGGTCAATTCCACCGGAAATCGGAAATCTTACTAATTTAACGATTTTGAACCTTAACAATAATTATTTAGAGGATGCGCCCGATTTGTCGGGATTATCTTCATTGGAACAGTTGGGCATTCGAGATAACAAATTTACATTCGAGGATATAGAACCCAATGTTGGCGTCGCAAGCACCTTGTTTCTATATTCCCCACAGGATAGTATCGGCGAAACACAAGACACAACTATCGATGAAGGTTCAAGTTTTACCATTTCTGTTTCAGTCGGCGGTGAACACAATCAATATCAGTGGACACTAGACGGAACAATTATAACGGACGCGACAGATAGCATTTATACGATTAATTCTGCTATTTCAGGTGATGCCGGCTCATATATCTGCAAAATCACCAATACAGTTGCTACAGAATTAACACTTTATTCCAGACCGATTACGGTTTCGCTCATTTCGTCGGTTCCCGGAGGTGATTTACCCAAAGATTACTCGATGAGTGTCAAAAAGGGGATAATACCGGATAATCAGTTAGAAGTACAATATTCTTTACCCGGGAAAGACAATGTCAAATTCTCGATATATGATATTAGAGGAGCAAAGGTGAAAGAGTTGTCGGAAGAAAACCCAGCAGGCTTTTATTCGGTAAAGATAAATATGAACGGCAGCCCAGCCGGCGCGTACTTCCTTAAAATGGAAGCAAAAGAGGGTCATTTTAGCGAAATTAAAAAAGTTATTCTGGTGAAATAGGTTTTTAAAATCCTTAAATATACTATTGTTGGTTCGTTGGATTGTGGGTTAGTTGGATGGGAATTTTTTAAAACCACCAAACCATCCCACCATCCAACTAGAAAAGACTTTGGACATTGGACTATCTGTTTTCTGCTGTCCGTGGTCAGCCGTATTTTTTAAACCGACCAACCGTTTAGATACTCTGTATTCTTCGTGCCTTTGTCTGAGATTATTCTGGTGGTGTAGGTTGGGTTTTACCCATGACGCAAGACTAGTGACACGTGATTCTAGTGTGTGTGAGATTATTTTGACGGTGTGGGTTGACAAATAGAGAAAAACACTTACTTTACAGCTGTAGGGTTGTTAATTATGTAGTTTTTACTTAAATAGTATCTACTAAAATGTCCCTATTTTTTCTGGAATCACTTTATAGGGATTTTGGTGTTCCGAATTATTATAAGTTGATAAATTTTGTAAAAAATCCCTTGGGGAAGATATTTCTAAACATCTAAACAGTAGGAGAAAATGACAAAAGCAAAAGAAGGAGATAGAGTTAAAGTTAAATATACTTTAACTGTAGACAATAAGCCGGTTGCAGAAAACACAAAAGACATGGAACCGATTGAATTTAAGATAAACACCGGAGAAGCAATTTCCGGTTTTGAACAGACAGTAATTGGTATGAGTCCGGGAGAGACTAAATCTGTTGAAATCCCTCCGGAAAAAGCTTACGGAGAACATTGCGATGAACTGGTTATGAAAGTAAACAGAAAAGACTTACCGGAAGATTTAAATCTACAGGTAGGACAGCAATTGCGATTAGAATCAGAGAAACATGAACCCTTCATGGTTACAGTGACCGGCGCTTCAGAATCTGAAGTAATTATGGATGCAAATCATCCCTTAGCCGGAAAAAAGCTTAACTTTGATATAGAACTACTCGAGATTCTTTAGTACTTAGTTTTTTTAATTTTTTAACCCTTACAGGAGGTTTTTGTAATGGAAAAAGGAAAAGTAAAATGGTTCAGTGACATGAAAAGTTACGGATTTATAGAAGTAGAAGGCAAAGACGACGTTTTTGCTCACTCTTCAGCGCTTACAGGCGGTCTTGTAACACTTACCGAGGGAGATGAAGTCGAATTCGAACTCGTTCAGGGAGAAAAAGGACCAAAAGCAGAAAACATAAAAAAAACGATATAAGTCTATAATAAAGATTTTTTCGTAAATAAGGTTTCTGAATTACTGAAAACCTTTAAACTAAAAAAGCCTTGATTTTTTAATAGAGATTAAGGCTTTTTAATTTTATTCGGGTTTGGTTTTTTTTGAATATTTTAGTTCCTGGTTTCTGGCTCGTAGTTCGTTGTTAATTCCGGTCTGCCGCCTTTTTTTAAACTGACCAACTGACCAACAGTTCAGAATCTTACCGATACCAAATCAAAACTACACTGCAGCTCATCAGGACTAAAGGAAGAGACTTCAAGGGTGGGCAAAGGCATGCCCAAAGCCATATTTTCATTCTGGATATTTATAAACGCGCCGTACGATTCTCCTAAATAATCCGAAGCAATGGCGCCTGAAACTCCGCCCACAACAGCACCTGTTGCCGCCCCTATAATGCCGCCGATGAAAATTCCAATTCCACATCCATCTGGACTATCATCATCCTGATATCCTACAAATAACAAACCCCCCGCAGTAGCATAAGTGGCAGCTCCCGCAAGCCCACCGAGAAGCACACCTTGAACAACTCCCTGAGGCGGACTTGGTTTTGACGCGATGAATACCTTTGCGTAAGCAAAACCACTTAAACTGCCTACGAGACCGCCTCCAACCGTACACAATGTAGCGTTCAAACCTTCAGAATTATTCGCAGCTATAATCAAGCCCGGCATCGCTCCTACCGCTGTTCCCGCAATTAAACCTGCCCTTGTTAGCTTTTCCTCCCTACTCCTCCCTATATCACCATAAATTTTTTCCCATTCCACCTCTTCATCCATGGATACAGGCTTTATCCAAATATCCCTTTCTTTAGCCATCATGTAATTTTCCGCCAATCCATATCCACCTGAATTTGAGAACCCAGGAGATGAAGCCTTAAGACCACACGAAAACACAAATACTACCAGCAATACTAATTTTAAATACCTCATTTTCCCTCCTTTTTGTTTTAATTTTAACCTTTTACCCATCATCGTTCGCTCCTTTTTTATATTTTATACAAAGTTCTTTGTTATACAAAGCAATATACACATTTTTTAGAATTTGTCAAGGGGAAATTTAGGTTTTAGGTCTTGGGTGTTAGGTGTTAGTTCTTGGTTCCTGGTTCGTAGTTCATAGTTAATTAAAGTTTCGAGTTATGTGTTTCGGGTTTTGAGTTCAACTTTGTTAGTTGTTTAGTGGCTTGGCGGTTGTTTTAAAACTGACCACGGACTAACACGCCAACAGACCAACTGTGAGACGTCTTTTTATTTTTCCGGGATTTTTCTCAAGTATT
The DNA here is from genome assembly GCA_964485935.1 of uncultured bacterium. Lineage (GTDB taxonomy): Bacteria > Hydrothermota > UBA3072 > UBA3072 > UBA3072 > JAFGHJ01. Next base: position 5,642 of record CAZALG010000077.1, read on the forward strand.
CTCCGTAATTATTTTTATTGTATTTATCCGCGATTTTAAGCAAATCGTCTTTACTAATAAATCCCATCCTATACGCGATTTCCTCTATACAGCCTATTTTTAAACCCTGGCGGCTCTCCATCGTGGCTATATATTTTGCCGCCTCCAGTAAATCATCGTATGTTCCAGTATCCAGCCAGGCAAAACCTCTTCCGAGAAGTTTTACGCTCAATTCTTTTCTTTTAAGATAATCATTGTTTACATCCGTGATTTCCAGTTCCCCTCTGGCTGAGGGATTTAATGATTTTGCTATATCGATTACATTATTATCATAGAAATAAAGACCGGTTACAGCATAACTCGATTTTGGGTTTTCAGGTTTTTCTTCAATGGATATTACTTTTTCATCATCATCAAATTCAATCACACCGTACCTTTCAGGATTACTCACACTATATCCGAAAATTACACCTCCACCCTCTTTGTTAATCTGACCTGCAGCGCTTTCCAATATTTCAGACAATCCCTGCCCATAAAAAATATTATCTCCCAACACGAGGCAAACATTATCGTAACCGATAAACTTCTCCCCTATTATAAATGCTTCCGCTATTCCGTTTGGTTCCGGTTGTTCTTCATAGCTGAATTTTAATCCGAGGTTGGACCCGTCTCCGAATAATTCTCTGTAGCGCTCCAAATCTTTTGGGGTAGAAATTATCAGTATTTCATTAATACCAGCTAACATCAGAACCGAAAGAGGATAATAAATCATCGGCTTGTCATACACCGGTAAAAGTTGTTTTGTTATTACCCGAGTTATCGGATAAAGTCTTGTTCCTTGCCCGCCGGCTAAGATTATTCCTTTCATTGTTTTTCCATCACGTGCAAGACGTGGTATGTTGATATTCGTGATAAGTGGTATGTGGTCCGTGATATGGGATATGTGGTCTGTGGTAGATGGTTTCCCATCTTAATCTTCACATATCACCTGCCTTGCTTTCATACTCATCTTCTACCTCATAACACATATCACTTTCCATGTTTTTATATCCCTAATTCCTTCTTAAAATAATCGAGAACGTTTTTAAGCCCCTCTTCTCTCGAAACTTTTGGTTCCCAACCGAGGAGTTTTTTTGCTTTACTTATATCGGGTCTGCGGACTTTTGGATCGTTAACCGGTAATTCTTTAAAAACAATTTCACTCTTGCTTTTTGTCAAACTCAATATCTCTTTCGCGAAGTCGAGAATACTGATTTCGTTCGGATTCCCAATATTGATAGGATAATTAATATCAGATATAAGTAACCTGTAAATTCCGTCTATCAAATCATCCACGTAACAAAAGGAACGGGTCTGCGAACCATCTCCAAAAACGGTTATAGGTTTATTTTCAAGCGCCTGACACATAAAAGCGGGGAGAGCTCTTCCGTCCTTAATTCTCATTCTGGGACCGTATGTGTTGAATATCCTTACGATTCTAACATCTATATTGTGTTTGTTGTGATATGCAATTGTTATCGCTTCCGCATAACGCTTGGCTTCGTCGTAAACACTCCGTGGACCCACAGGGTTTACGTGTCCCCAGTATTCCTCGCTCTGAGGATTTACTTCAGGGTCGCCGTATACCTCGGATGTCGACGCCAATAAGAATGTGGCTTTTTTGTCTTTCGCAAGACCGAGAGAATTATACGTTCCTAAAGCACCTACTTTTAATGTGTGAATGGGATGCTTAAGATAATCTACCGGGCTTGCTGGACTCGCAAAGTGCATAATGTAATCCAGACTACCTCTAACCTCTATGTAAGTTGTAACATCATGTTTCTTAAAGGTAAAATTTGGTTTTCCTAGAAGATGTTCGATATTTTCCATTCTTCCCGTTAGAAAATTATCCATGCAGAGAACATCGAAACCCTCTTTCAATAATTTCTCGCAAAGATGGGAGCCTAAAAAGCCGGCTCCGCCTGTAACTAAAACTTTCTTTGCATTTACATATTTGTCTTGTTTGGCCATTGGTGTATTTTATCGATTTAGAGGTGAGAAGTCAAGGGGTGTGCCTTGGTGGCTTAATGCATGAATTTTTCAAAAAAATGCAGATTCCCTGTTGACTATTATGAATTTTTGAGTATAATTATAACTGTAATGTAGCATTCTACCTTGTGTAGTTTCTACAGAAAGGGAATCAAACCCAAATAAAGGCACCTATTTATAAAAGAGGCCTATTAGGTTTACCCTTTCGGGTTTATTGTTTTTCTGCAGCTTGTATTGGTTGAATAGTTAGTAATTTAAAGTAGGAGGTTTAGTAAAATGCCAGAAGGTAAAGTAAAATGGTTCAGTCAGAGGAAAAACTACGGCTTTATTGAAGTCGAAGGTGAAGATGATGTGTTCGTCCATGCATCCGCACTTACAGACGGCACTGAATTGCTCAATGAGGGTGATCAGGTGGAGTTTGAAATTGTTGAAGGTAAGAAGGGAAGAAAGGCTGAAAACGTTAAACGTTTAGCACAATAATTATTGAGAAAGTAAACTTTTAAAGTTTTCATATACAATCGTTAATTAGGAAACAGTTCCGGTAAAGAGACTTGTAAGTGTATAAATGTTTTTTATGTTATTTGTACAATTTTACTAGATATGGTTATATATCTGTTTGTAGTACTCCTGATATTCACCTGTTATTACTTTCTTTACCCAATCCCGATTGTCTATATACCAATCAACTGTAATCTTAAGTCCTTTTTCGAACTGAAGGGTGGGATTCCAGTCCAGGGTTTTCTTAATTTTGGGACAATCGAGAGCGTATCTGAAATCATGAGCTTTGCCGCGTGGATCGGTGATGTATTCGATTTCAGGTTTCAGGTTTTGGGTTTCAGGATTTTCTTTTAGGAT
>CAZALG010000078.1:0-8467 GCA_964485935.1 uncultured bacterium
ATATAATTGGTTCCGTCAAAAGAAACGTCGGGGAAATATTGGTAATCGGTAGCTGTCGATATGGCAATTCCCGCGGAATTGAGTACAGTACCATTTTGGGCTACTCTGGTACCATAGATATCATACGAAACACCGCTCCTGCTGTCGTACCATACTACAAGATAATTAGTCCCATCGAAAGCCGCACGGGGATTCATCTGAGCCCCGGTCGCTTCGCTGATTACAAACGGTTCGGTATCAAGAACAACTCCTTGTTTGGAAACCCTGGTCCCGTAAATATTATATGGATTACCCGACTCATTATAATGCCATACTACAAGATAGTTTGTGCCGTCGAAAGCAACCGCGGGATAAGGATCATAGCTGCTGCCATGGGCGATTAAGATACCTGCCGGATCAAGAATATTGCCATCTTCGTCGATTCGGGCTCCGTAGATATCATACGAAATTCCGTTACGTCTGTCATACCAGACTACAAATGCGGTTGTATCGTCGGTTGCTATAGCGGGAGCAGCCTGGTCGCTCGCAGCCGGAACATATACAATATTCGTGTCTATCAGAAATTCACCTGCTCGAAGATTTCCTGATTGCGCGTAAATGTTTAACGTTGCAAGAAAAGCAATTAACAAAATTGTTATAGTAATTAATTTTTTGCTCATTAAAGCCTCCTCTTTGTTTTTTAACTGTATTTGTAAAGACAATATCATTGTACGTTTTTTTTATTATTTAGTCAAGGGATAATTGGTGAGTAGTGAGTAGAAAGTAGTGAGTAGTAAAAAACAAATAAAAATCTTGTAATAATCTGTGGCTATTCTATAGTTAGAATGTTAGGAGGTTAGAAAGTTGGGAAGTTAAAACAAAAACAAATTTTGGGGTTGTTATTGGGGCTTTGTGACCTTTGTGGCTTTGTGGTTATGAGAAAAAGTAGAATTTTGGATTTAGGAGTTAGGATTTAGGAACCACCTAACGTCCTAACCGCCTAACTATCTAACAGGTGAGGGGTTTCTGTTGGGGTGCGAGAGGGGTTGACATGAAAATAGTATACCGTAAGATTACAACAATCGGGAAAGAAATAATTATAACGAAATTCTAAATAAAGGAAAAGGGAGGCTAAATGAAAATTTTGAAAAGAGTTTTAATCGTAATTGGTGCTCTGATTGTTTTATTTGTGATTATCTTCGGGATTTATTTGCTGGTGAACCGTCAAAGTGTTGCAGAGCCTTTCGAGGTTGGTTCTCCCGATTCGGGCAGGAGAATTTTGATTGCCACACAGGGTAGCGATTATAAAAATCTTATGGTAGATACTCTTGTTTCAAGGTTGAAAGGAGAAGATGCGTATATCAGTGTAATAGACATTTCCGGATTAAACGAAATTAACCAGGAAGATTGGGACGCGGAAATTATTATTCATACTACGGAAGCCTGGAAATTGCCCGAGTCTGTTAAAGAGTTTCTTCAAGAAATAGAAAATCCTGATGAGGTTATACTTCTTGTTACTTCAGGAGGCGGTAAATGGAAGCCGGAAGATTGTGAGGTCGATGTTCTTACTTCCGCTTCAAAAGTTGCCGATATACCTGAAAAGGCTGATATTATCGAGAATAAAATAGGTTCACTTTTTGAGTAATAAAGACTAAGTCAGCTTTTTAGAGCTCCGCCGATTGCTCCACCTATAAGGCCGAGTATTCCGCAGTACAACATAGCGACAATAATAGTGCCGCCCGATACGGCGCCTAAAATTACTCCAAGTAACGCGCCCGGAGGACCTCCGAACATTGCGCCCCATACTCCACCCGCAGCGGTGAAGAATAGAGTAGCAATTACTCCGAGTATTGTTCCGCTCAAGAAACCGGCAAAAGCTCCTCTTCCGACGCCTTTAGCGATAATACCCGCAATAAAACCTGCGAGTATGTAGCCTATAACCGGAATATGCCCAAGAAATGCCATCGCTATCGCCCCTACGAAAACAGCCAGCAAAAACATTACAACCTCCTTAAATTTTCTCTTATTTTATTCCTGTACTGTTATTTGTCAAGTCGAAAATTTCCTTCCCCTACCCCCTTTTTTCCACAGAAATCACAGAAAAATAAAAAACATACAAAGAGCGCAGAAAAAAACTATATAGCGAATAGCTTAGAGTAACCGCTAATAAAGAGAATGAAAAACCTTGACATAGAAGGTGTTTTTACTATAATGAAGAGGGGGTAATTATTATGTTTAAGAAGAAATATAGTTTTAATAGTACATTCTTAGTATTGGTAGTTATTTTTGCTTTTTTTACAGATAGTATTTTTGGCCAGGAGATTACCCAACAGGGTAGATCTAAGAATAAAAGGCTTTTCTATATGCCTACCGGGTATTGTTTGGAGAAGGGTGAGATAAGTGTTGAAGGATATCTTGAAGACTTAGACCCTTTTTCCCTTATGCCGTTGGTTGGCTACGGAGTTACTAGCAATATCACAGTTTCCGGAGGTTTTTCTATAATTCCTGAAGCCGGTAAAGAACAATTTTACTATGGTTCGGCACAAATAGGTTTTGTCCATAAGGAAAAATTTGCTTTTTCTGCTGCAATCTTAGCCATTCACGTTCCCTATGAAGAATTATTTGAAATGCTATTCGATGCTTCCACGTTTGGGATCTTTTCCGGAATAGTAACCTATGACACTGAATACTTTGGATTAACCGGAGGAGTTGGTTATGGATTTGCTGGAGGAGATCCTGCGGAGGATCCAATGTTTATTTTAGGTGGAGAACTTAAGTTGGCGAAAAATCAGTCCATTTTAGCAGAGGACATTTTCTTTCCGGGATTTGATATGCATTTTTTAATTGTTGGAATGAGGGTGTTTGGCGTGTTCAATAAAAATTCGAGCCTGGAGGTTGGTTTTCATGCCAGCATAAGCGAAGGGGAATTTTCTTTTTCTGATTACCCTCATGTAGGTTTCCACTTTTATTTTTAAAATTGGCTTAGTTTTATTTAATGTAGTTTTTTGTTGTTTTTTGCTAAATCCCAAATTCTGGTTTTGACACGACCTTATTTCTTGACTTTTAGCGTATAACAGCTCATATTATTCAGTTGAGGTTTATATTTATGTTGACTATTAAATGTGCCGGATGTAAAACGAAGGTTTTTAAATATGAAAAGATTGGCATGGGTAAAGTAATTTACTGCTATAAAGATAGAATTAAAGAAGATTTTAGTTCTAAAGAAGGCAAAGAGTATAAATGTAAGAAGTGTGGTAAGGTTGTTGGAATAGACCAGGGCGGGAGGATTAAAATGAAGCGGAATGCTTTTACTTATTCGGGTTTTAAAGTATAGTTTTTGATTTATTATATTTATTTTTTCTCGAAACCTTGAATACTTGATTCATGAACTTTAATTAGCCACTGATTTACACGGATAAGCACTGATATTTTTATTGTTTTTGACCAGTGACTAGTGACCGATGACTGATGACTATTTTATGTTATTTAATAATCAGTAACTTGTAGCTTTTCCCTGAATTATGAACTCTAACTATGAAAATTCCTGAAGGAAGTTTATTTATATCTGTAACAGCTATTTTTCTTCCTGTTAGGGAAAAGATACTTATTTCCTCTGTGTATACTAATCTTTGTATGTCCGGCAGGAATAAAGTATTTTTTCTACTTTCCAGTAATTCTTCTACCGGCTGGTGATTTGGAAAGAGATCGTTCCATTTGTACCACTGTGGAGAAAAGTAGGAAGCGTCATGCGTAGAATCCGCAAATGAGATCGCGAATAGTGAATCATTTGGCAGAAAAAAAAGTGTGTGCAAAGTATTTTTGCACGCCACGGCTTTCATTAAATTTTTCATTCTATTGAAAGTTATATCAGGGTTAGTCCGCAGTGAATCCAGGACGGTATAGTATCGCGAGTCGAACAAAGGTGCATAATTAACTTCTTCGTGATTTAAGGCTAAGAGATACCATGGGTAAAGATTTTCATCATTTTCAGAAGTCCTGAAGGTATCTCCTGATTCGTTAACACACTCTAAAACGGTTGCCGAAATTGTTGAAGAATCTACGTATGGTATAACTGTATAACAGAGCCATGCGCCGGCGTTGTTTACTTCGAGAATTTTTTCATAAGGGTCACGAAAGTTTACTGTATGGTCTTTGTTATAATCGGAAATTTCGAGGATTTCCCTCAAGATAAATTGCATAGGCATAACTCGTGGTTTTTTATTTGGAGTGTTAGTATGATAACCGGCGTTTATTGCCATAACCAGCATATCTTCGTTTACTCCTGAAATAGTCGAAATTATTCCCGGAAAACCAAAACCTACCCAGGCTTTTCCGCTATCGGGTTCAAAAGTCATTATGAGTCCGCGTTCTACATCACTTATTTGATGATTTAAATCAAGATTTCTTCCCAGAATAATGTTTCCTTTTATTAAAGTATCGTTTATAGTTGCCTTACCCCAAGCAGAAAGAGAACTGCAGCCGAGGCTCTCTAGGCTTAAAAAAACATAGTTTATATCAAATGTTGAATTTCCAAGAAGAATGTCAATTACATCCAGGTCACGTAGCAGTTCGGGAATATAAATATCCTCGCCCGAAGCTACTATTCCGTCTATTATTCCTTCAGCCTCTCTTTGATATTTTTTGGGAACAGTGAAATAATTCCTATAATTAAGGTGCAAATACTCATACTCAAAGTAAGACAAATCAATGATTTGAAAGCAAAATTCAGTAAGAAAATCAACTATTCTTTTATTTAATAAATATCCCTGCGCAAATCCCATTTCATAGTTGTTTCCCCAAACATTGAGAATCTCCTGCTCACCATTGTGTTCGAGAGAGCCTTTAATTGCAGTTGCTTCTGAGGTTATTATTAGGAATAATAAGATAAGAATGAATTTTTTCATTTACGATTTTTTGTATAAAACGCTTAATTGCTAAATTGATTGAGATTAATTGTAGTGCCGATATTAACGTCTTGTTCATCAAACCATCCCCCTATCATCTCAAGAACGTATTTTATTGTTGTCGATTGGGAGGGATAGGTCCTCAGAGATTCCGGGGGTGTATTTAAAGGCTCTTTTTCCATTGTAATTATTTCTGAAATTGTTCCGTCTGATTCTATATATGCTAGGTCTATGTCGAAGTAGCAGCCTTTCATCCAGAAAACTCGTCTGCTTTCATTTGGAAAAATAAATAGCATTCCGTGGTCCCATGCGAGTGTGTCTCTATAGGATAATCCCAGTTCCCATTCTTCTGGTGAATCCGCTATTTCTACCTGTATTATTTGTTCACCTACTTCTATATTCCAGGTATTGTCCTCACCTGGAGCCGAACTATTACATCCTGCGAAAGATAAAAATAAAAAAAGAAATAATATTGAAAGTTTACTTTTGCTAAAAAATAGTTTCAAAACTGCTTCCTCCTTTTTGAGGTAAAGTTATATTTTATCCACATCTATCGATAAAGCTGTTGAGACACCGCTTTCTTCCATGGTTATCCCGTAGATGAAATCAGAACGTTCCATAGTCGCTCTGTTGTGGGTGACTATCAAGATCTGAGAAGTCTCTGAGAATTCACGCAAGATATCGTTAAACCTCTCTATATTATTTTCATCCAGGGGGGCGTCGATCTCGTCCATAATATAAATAGGCGATTGCCTTTTCCGCATAATAGAAAGAAGAAGAGCGACAGCGGCAAGGGTCTTTTCCCCGGTGGAGAATAACTCCATGCTTTTAAGTCTTTTTCCCTTTGGTCTTACGAGAATTTCTATATCGGATTCGAGAATATTTGTACTCGGTAATTTTATATCAGCTTCTCCTCCGGGTGAAAGTTTGCCGTATAGAAATTTGAAATCTTCTTTTATGCTTAAAATAGTTTCTTTAAATTCTCTCCTCGCTTTGGTGTCTATTTCTTCTATGGTTTCTTCAATATCCTTTTTGGATGAGACTAAATCGGAACGTTCTGCCTCGATTTTATCTAACTCTTCCTGTTTCTCTTCATATTGATGTAATGCCAGCGGATTTATGGGATATAAAGATTCTATCTTCTTTTTTATTTTTTCTATATTTTCGTAGATGTTTTCTTCTATTTCTACTTCTTCTCCCTTTATTTCTTCTCCGAATTCTTTGAATATTTCGCTTTGAATACTATCTTTTTTGTGTTTTTGTTCCGACAATGCCATTTTTAATTCGGAAATTTCTTTTTCTAATTTACTGTTTTCTTCCTGCCTGGATGTATATTTAGCCTTTTTATCGGATAAGATTTCCTCTGATTTTTGGATTTTTTCGTTTAAGTTTGAATTTTTTTTCTTTAATTCCTCGAGTTTTTCTGTTTCATTCTTAATTGTGATTTCTAATTCTTTAATTTCTTTTTCAAGAACAGCTTTTCTATCTATTAATCTAAGGCCCTCTTTAAGTCTACTTATTTCTTCTTTTGTTTCGCTTTCCCTGTCCGTAATTCTTTCTTTCTTTTTTTCTACTTTTGCGAGTTCTTTTTCGGCTTCTTCTTTCTTGTTTTGAACTTCTGTCTGCTTCTTATAATCGAGAGAAAGATTTTTTTTCACATTTTCTTTTTCTTTGTCCTCCTCTTCGATCATTTTATTTGTATCCCGGATTTCTTTCTTTGCTTCATTTATATTGTTTTCAATAGATTCTATTTTCACTTCTACACGGCTGATTTCGAATTCGAAGTCGGCTTTTTCGGCTGTTATTTTTTCCCTTTCTTTATTTTCAATCTCAAGTTTGTTTTCAAGTTCACCCAGAGCATTTATAATTTCATTTCTCTTTTCTTCCAGTTTTTTAATCTGTTTTTCGTATTCCTTTTCCTTAAGGGTAAGCTCTTTTTCTTTTGCTCTTCTTATTAGTATGCCTTCTTTATTTTTGGAGAGTAAAATAAAATTATTGACTATTATATCGCCTTTTTTTGTGACCCAGAATCCGCCTTTTTCTTTTGCTTTTTTTAAAGCTTCTTCCAGAGTTTCCGCGAAGTTGTACTGGGAGAGTTCTTTTTTTAGAAGATGAGCAAATTTTCCCGATACAACGTTCGAAAGCCCGTTATCTTCTACGGATTCTTCTCTGTCTTTTGTTGCGAATATACCACCTTTCAATGATTCTTTTTTTATGAAATTAAGTACTTCTTTCATTTCCTTGGATTTTACGACTGCACTCTTTACTCTTTCTCCGAATATGGCTTCTATCGCTGCTTCGTAACCTTTTTTAACTTCTAAATTGTCCGAAAGTGAAGGCAATCCAAACTTTGCGTTGATTTTTTTCATTTCATTTGATATTTCAATATCTCTATTTTTATAAAACTCTATTTCTTTTTTTGTTTTTTCGTTTTCGGATGTTACGGAGGTAAATTTTCTGAGAATAGCAGTCTTTTCGTTTTCGTATTTTTCGATCGATTGTGCAAGGTCGTTTATTCTTTTTGTATTTTCTTTCAATCTTTTCTCTATTTTTTTCGTAGTTGAATTTAATTCCTTTATTTTAGAATTTTCTTTCTCAATTTCTTTTTTGTATTCTTCCTGGTTTTTTAAAAGGGAAGTTACGCGCGAGCTCTGCTCTTCTTTTTTCACGGTAAGAGAAAGCTCTTTTTCTTTTAATGTTTCGATTTCTCCCGTGATTCCTGAATATTCCCTGTCGATTTCTGATATTTTTTCTTTGTGAATCTGTATTTGGGAATTCAATTTTTCTTCTGCTTCTTCTATATTATCCATTTCTTGCTGTAGTTCAGCTATGATGGAAGAAATATCTTCCGGCAGGTCTTTAGTAAAATTATCTATATGTTTTAATTCGCCGGCATTTCCCGCTTTCTTTTCTCTTATGAAGGATGTTTGTTCCTGGATATCCTGTATTTCATTTCCTCTTTCCCTGTATTCTTCTCTATCTTCTTTTAAACCTTTTTCTCCGATTTTTATTTCGCTTTCCAATTTTTTTATTATGCTACGAATCTCGTCGGTTTTTTCGGTGAGTTCTCTGATTTTATTTTCTCTTTCTTTTAATATATTTTCTATTTCAAATAACTGATTTTTTGCTAATATAATTGATTTTTCTTTTAATTCTCCCTTATATTTATGATATCTTTTTGCTCTATTTGCTTCGTTTTTAAGAGAGCGGGCAATACTCCTCTTTTCGTTTAGTAGAATTTCAATTTTTTCGAGAGAGTTGGATACGGAGCTTAATTTGTTTTGAGCTTCTTTCCTGTCGCCTCTGTATCTTTTTATACCTGATATTGATTCGAAAATTTCTCTTCTAAGTTCTGAATCCGATATAAGAAAATCTTCGACCAACCCCTGGTTTAAAATAGCCGACCGTAAGCCAGTATTCGCAAATAAGTCCTGAATATCGCGAAGACGGCAGGGAGTATTATTGATAAGAAATTCTCCTTCTCCCGAACGGAAAAACCTCCTTTTTATTTCTACTTCATCAAAGTCCGTAGGAATCCCGCCATTGTTTTCAAAGGTTAGGACAACTTCTGCCATACCTACAGG
>CAZALG010000079.1:0-8371 GCA_964485935.1 uncultured bacterium
AGTAATCCGCAGCCCCTAAATACAATATTAATTCATTCTTTTCTTTATTAACTTTTGCGCCTGTCGGAAAAACGACTCCGGGAACATCACCAATAAACTCATAAGGTTCTTTGGGTCCAAAAACCCATTCCTGGCTACGTTTAATCACTTTCCATGGTTCCTCGAGATCGAGAAGAGCCAGACCAACACGATAAAGACTACCGGAAGCGGTCTCGCGAACTCCATGATATATTATAAGCCATCCATCTGAAGTCTCGATGGGCTGGACTCCCAATCCCACTCTGAAACTATCCCACGAACCACCCCTCCGATGCAGGAGAACACGGTGTTCTCCCCAATGAACAAGATCAGGAGAAAAAGAAATCCAGATATGAGCTTCTCCAATGACTATAGGGCGGTGAATCAAAGCATACCTGCCTCCGAATTTTCTGGGAAAAAGAGAAGCGTCTTTATCCTCTGGTGGTAACAATTCTCCTAATTTTTCAAATGTCTCAAAATTCTTCGTTAAAGCAAGAGAAACCTTTGGGCCGACCGAAGAGTAGGAAACATAAGCTATTGCATACTTTTTAAAATCCTCGAGCCATACTATTCTCGGGTCCTCGAGACCCCATTTTTCTTCGGGATGTCCCTCGTAATACTCCAAAGTAGGAGCTTCCCCAATATTCCAATCTGTAATACCATCTTTACTCCTGGCAAGAGTCAAATGAGAAAAACCCCGATAGTCCTCTACCCTAACCAAAAGCAAAGTCTCTCCGTCTATAAGAGCGGCACCCGGATTAAACACCGAATGAACAGGATAAGACCACCCGGTTGCAGTTAAAATAGGATTCCCCTCATATCTACGAAATAAAGTCGATCCGCCAACTTCAGAAAAAACCAATAAACACCTCCCTTATAATTAAAAACTTCATATAACAAAATTTAATGGTATTCTAATAAAAATACACGAAAAGTCAATATTTAAGTTAGAAAAGACTATGATTTTCCTTGTGAGGTGCAAAAGGGCTAAATATTTCGACTTTTTATCAGGAAAATTAAGTGTCCATACTGCCGGTATTTGTCAGTAGAACAATCCTGATATTCCTCTTTGGACAGACTCTTTTTTTAAAGTTACAGGCTGAATCCCGGTTAATCCGGCGATAAAAAACTAATCCTTGATTATCTTTCCGCAATTTCATACATAAGGAGAAGAGCAGATAACCAGGAAACCAAAGATTCCGCTCCCTCATTAAGATTCAATCTTGAGGAGTGTATTCCGTCCCTACATCCCCCCGTCTTAAAATTGTAAAGTGTTTCGTTTATATCGTTATCACCCATAAACCAGTTATAGCACCATTTAATTTTTTCTAAAAAGTCAACGGAAGAACGCGATACCTGTACATAATACGCAAATCCCAATACCCCTTAAAAATTTAAGACAACCATTTAACTCTCAGAAGAGGGGATTATACGACATTTACAGGTTATTTGAGCTGAGAAACGCGAAATAGGTTTTCTGAGGCTATGCCAAAACCTATGATTCTTAATGTAGGGTAATTGCGAAATATTCCACTACCAGCACTGAAGAGAAACAATACTGATATTAAAAGAGAGGCGGGAATTTCCCGCCTCTTAAATTTATACGACTAAATACTAACGTTTATTAAACAGCACCTAAAAGTCAACGGGGAGCTCAACGGGTAGATAATTTGCAAGATCACCCTCCGTATCATCGGAGAATGTAATAACAATCTCGGAGGTATGTGTGCCATCGTCAGGCTCCCAGACATATCCGCTTATGTCCGCTGCGGGGTTGCCGTCTTTTGTTATTTCACCGCTTACGTTTCGTCTTTCATACTCGACATCTTCAACAATATCGGTCTCAACAACGTCTGAAAAAGTCACTTCCATTCTCCAACCGTCCGAATCTGTCAACACAATTTCTTCCGGGTAATCTTCCGCCACGGCAACATCAAGGTCAACCCGGTAATTATTGGTCAAATTAATCGCCCATAAACTTAAAGTTCCTACAAAAATCGTATCGATTGCAGTAGCAGAGGACAGGGAAATTCCTACCTGTAATTGTTTAACAATCTCGTAGGTTAAACTCACTTCATTTATTTCTTCAAGTGAAAGATATCCTGCCTCGAGTTTCAACCAGGCGAGCAAGCCACCATCCATTCCAACTCCTGCCCATAATTTGGTAGGTAAGGAATCCTGATAAAAAGTAAGCGAATCAAGTCGAATATAAGCATCATGTTCAACATACGCGGTATCTAAATAAGTCCATTCAAACAAAACAGCATTCGCGGGATCACCAGGATCAAAAAGCCGCCATCCTTGCGCAGGATAGTATCTTCAGGTACCGTAGAGAGTATCGAGCCCGTAGGGGTCAGGATTTCTGAGTTTTTCGGCGGAAGCTGATCCCGAAATTTTTGTAAAGTTCATAAGCTCCGGAAGCTCCGGACCGGGAGGCTCAGTCGCATCAAAATCCATAAGGACCTGTGAAGATTCATCTATAGCAGCTTCGGCAAACATCGTAGTCAAACCGGCAAGGAATGATTCGGTTTCATCTCTGGAAACTTCACCGCTGCTGCATGAAACTAACATTAATAAAAATCCCATCACCACCAAACAAATTTTACAACGCTTCATAAAAAACCTCCTTTCTGTTTGTTTACAATCTTTCTTCCTGCTTCAATCTGGGTGATACTGAGAAAGTATAATTACAAAAAGGACATTTATAAGGGATTTTATTCCTCCTCATAAAAAATCCTTCTTCACACTTGGGACACTTGAATTCCTCGAGATTCGCCCGGTCTTCAGTTTCTCCTACAAACAGCATAACACTGCGGCATTCCGGACACACCGGATTCTTAGATTTATCAGAAGAAATAAAGATAGAAGTCCCACAACCCTTACATTCAAATTCTCTCATATATTATAATTATAAGAAAAAACCCCTCATATGTCAAGGACAAAACCTTTTCTCTCCCTCAAGACAACTTAACCATAAAGGACTAAAAAGATTTCAAAGCACACCACACCCCAATAATTGAACGTAGATTAAAAGGGATTTTTATTTGTTGTTTTTAAATTCATTTTTGAACTTTGATTTGTAATTTTCTATTTTTATATTTGATATTTGATTTTTAGCGGCTTTGCCGTGCCTTGACATATCACGAATAATTTCTAATATAATTCTATGGATTTAGTGGTAAAAATAGTAAGGATATGCGGTAAATGCCCCGTATATGAAGTCGGAGATAAATTTCTTATCAGGGAAGGATACAAACTTGAAAGTGAAATCCCCGTATGCATGCATTCTCTCGCTTCTTTGATACCTTATTACAACGCATTCGCGAAAGGTATCTCTCCTAAAGAACTCGGTTTGGGTAAAGAAAAAAGTCTTTTCGTTCAGTGTCTGGATCCGCACGATTTGACGGACGGAGGTACAGTAACTATGGAAATTTGCAGAAATGAATAAGAAAATTCATGTTTCGGTATCGATTCTCGCGGAAGATTTTTCCATTCTCGGAGAAGTCTTAAAAACCATAGAAGATGCGAGGGGAGATTCCGTTCATCTTGACATTCTGGACGGCGTCTTTGCACCGAATCTCTCTTTTGGACCAGTTGTTATAAAAGGTATACGAAAACTAACCACTCTTCCTCTTCACGCACACTTAATGATACAGTATCCTGAAAAATATCTTGCCGACTATATAGACGCAGGATGTTCTCAAATCTATTTCCATCTTGAGTCGGAAGGAAACCCCGAAAAAATAATAAAAGGAATACACAGCAGGAAAGCAAAATGCGGAATAGTACTCAATCCCGATACCTCCGTGGATACTGTTGTTCCTTATTTAGAAAAAATAGATTCGGTCCTTATAATGAGCGTACATCCCGGTTTTTCGGGACAGAAATTCATACCTGAAGTTCTCTCTAAAATAAAAAACATAAGGAAAATTTCTCCCGAACTCGATATAGCCGTAGACGGCGGCATTAACGATAAAACAATCGATTCCATACTGGAATCGGGCGCAAACGTTATAATCGCAAATTCTTTTGTTTTTTCATCGAAAGACAGCGCAAAAGCAGTCCGGCGTTTAAAAGGTTTAAATGAGTGAAAAAGTCGCAATATTAGATTTCGGGTCCCAATATACTCATCTTATCGCAAGAAGGATCAGAGAACTTAAAACACGCGCGCTTATCTATTCACCAAAAACTCCAGCCAAAGCCATAGCCGACGTAAAGGGAATAATCCTATCGGGAGCTCCCTGGAGTGTAATAGAAGATAATGCACCAATACCCGATAAAGGCATATTTGAATTAGGTATTCCGGTCCTCGGTATATGCTATGGTCTACAGCTAATCGGAAAAATCTTCGGAGGAGATGTCTTAAGTTCTAAAAAAAGAGAATACGGCAATGCTGAGTTCCATCCTGCAAGCGATCCTCTTTTTAAAGGAGTTTCAAAAAAGACTACGGTGTGGATGAGCCACGGTGACAAATTAACTAAATTGCCTGCCGGTTTTGAGGTTATCGGGAAAACCTCTAATTCCGAATTTGCCAGTATTAAGAATAAAAATATCTATGGACTCCAATTTCATCCGGAAGTGACCCATACTAATGAGGGGAAAATAATCTTAAAAAATTTTCTTTATTCAATATGTAAAGTAAAAGGAGATTGGACGCCTTTTTCTTTTCTAGAAATTGCGCAGAATGAAATAAAGAATAAATACAAGGATAAAGGAAAGGCCGTCTTAGCCTACAGCGGAGGAGTAGATTCTACCGTATCGGCCGTTCTAGCAAAAAAAATTCTAAAAAGTAACTTTATACCAATCTTTGTAGATACAGGTCTCATGAGAAAAGGAGAATCCCGGGAAATAAAAGAAACATCCGAAAAACTTAAGCTTGGAGCAAAAATTGTTAACGCTCCGACGCGTTTTCTAAATGCCCTAAAAGGCATTACCGACCCTGAAGAAAAAAGAGTTATAATAGGTAGAGAATTCATAAGAATATTCGAAGAAGAAGCCCAACAAATAAATGCTGAATATTTAATTCAGGGAACTTTATATCCGGACAGGATCGAGAGCACTTCCGATGTAGGACCTTCTCATACAATAAAAACCCATCATAATGTCGGAGGTCTTCCGGAAGATCTCAAACTTAAATTAATCGAACCATTAAAAGATTTCTTTAAAGATGAAGTTAGAGAAATTGCAAAACTATTAAAGATCCCGAAAAAAATTTACAAACGGCATCCTTTTCCCGGACCAGGTCTTGCGGTTAGAATTCTTGGTGAAGTTACAAAAAAAAATATAAATATTCTACAAGATGCGGACCGCATATTTATAAATACTTTAAAAGAACTCAATCTGTATGATTCAATATGGCAGGCATTTGCGGTTTTCATACCTGTTAAGACCGTAGGTGTTATGGGAGACACTCGAACATATTCAAATGTTATAGGACTCCGAGCCGTTATAAGTGAAGATGGTATGACCGCGGATTGGTTCCCTTTCAAGAAAGAAGACCTTGCAAAGATCGCAAACCGTATATTGAATGAGGTTTCCGGAGTTAATAGAGTGGTATACGACATCAGTTCTAAACCCCCGGCAACTATTGAATGGGAGTAATTCTTCTTTTCCTGTCTATATCCGAGTTACTTTTACCCTCCGGGATTCAAATTCTGAAAGATGAACGGTGCAATATACAAGAAGTCTCAGTTGGAATTGAACTAAGCCCTTCTGCAAAAATAACACAGGAAGGAAGAAAGTTTTTTGAAAAAAGCGGCTACAATTATGTTTATCTAAAGGATTTAGATTCTCTCAGTACTCTTGCGCGATTTATAACTCTGCTTTCCCAGGATAAAATTTTCTTAAAGGATGATGAAAACGGTCCCACAAATTTACTCCGCCTCGCGCTTAATGACATGAACGGAAATTCTTCTCCAGTTATAAGTATTACACTGGGAATCACGGGAAAAATAAATGAAAATAAAATAATCGAATTAGTTAAAATGATTCCCGATACAATGATTTCAAATTCTAGCATATATTATAAACTAAAAAGAGTTATCGGTAAACATATTTACAAAGGAAGGGAAAACTTTATAGCGAATATTTCGCCTTCCCCTTTCTCAGACGATTTTTGCGCTTTTCTTGTGTTCCTAAAGGTTATGAATAACAGAAACATTAAGGTAAAGTTCTCGCCAGAAACAGCACCTTCTCCTTTTATTATTTACGTTTCTAAAGATTATATACAAAAGATTTTTGTAAAGCCAAAGAAGAATGAAATAAAAAAAGCTACTCAAGAAGTTTCAAACTGGCTTGTGACTCTTTCCTTGAAAAAGAATAGAAGCAGATTTTTAATTTTAACTTATTCTATGGAAATAGAAAAAAGCACTCTTAAAAACTGGCTTGAAGAACTTAAAATCTTAGAAGACATTAAAGTTCAAAAAGTATGGGAAGAATATCTAATGGACGGTTTCGTAGCCTCACTTGACTTGTACCATACCAAAAAAATAAAAAGAATCTTCCCGGAAAGCGCTATTATAGAATGAAAATTCGAATCACCCAGTGGATCATCCTGGGAATCATTATTTTGATGATTTTTCATCCTATTTTTTATTTTAAGAAAAAAGTATCTCCTTATGGAATCTCATTAATCGATCAGAGCAAATCAATGGAACATGCAAAAAGAACAAAAATCGAATCGCCTTTCACTCTAAAAAACTTTTACTTTGGGTCAGGTGAAAACGGGACAGATATCGGTAAGGCAATGCTTACGGCAGTCGAAACATACCCGGACGCCAGCTTTATAACCCTTTACTCTGATGGTTCCAATACTAAAGGTGAAAATCCAATCAGGGTAGCAAGTAAAATCGAAATTCCGATTTATTTTATACTTCCTGAGCTAACAGGAGAAACCAACAAAGGATTTATTTCGGCTTATGGGCCCAATTCGGTTGAAGAAGGAGACTCCGCTAAAATTACTGTATATTACAAAGTTCCAAATACAGCTACTCTTGAGATAAATTATGAAGAAAAAATCAGAAAAAAGAATATCAAAAAAGAAGGTCTATTTGATTTCTCCTTTCTACCCTCTGCAGGTAAAAAAAACATACTGCTTAATCTACTAATCGACAATGATACTATAGACAAGATTAACTGGGCTCTCGACGTTAAGAAAAAACGCAAGATATTAATCGTTAGTGAAATCCCAAACTGGAATCACAAATTCATTAAACGTTATTTCGAAGATAGAGGATGGACCGTCGACAAAAACGGAAAAGATCATATTGATTTTAACAAATACCAGAATTCCGACATTATATGTTTTTTAAGCGATCCGGCAAGGTATAAAGAAAATATCAAGGATTACATGAAAAAAGGAGGAAAGATAATTGTCGCAAGTATAGTTTCGAAAAACCTAGATTTTTTACCGGTGATTGCACCCGTTTTAATTAAATATTCCGGAAAACTTCCTGAAAGCTATTATTTGAAAGCGGGGGGGATAAAAAGAAACGCAAAAACACTTGAAACCCTCGGAGAAAAAGTTGGATACTTGATGCCTTTCAGGGAAGGAACCGTTATTCAATTTACCTATCTTGAATTATGGAAACTCGCTCTCTCGGCGGGACAATTGTATCCGGAAAATTTATTCGAGAATCTAATGGATGAAAGCTTAATAGAACTAATACCAGAAGACATAACCATCTCCTATTCTAAAAAATTGCTTGAGGGAGAAGATTTCATACTAAGATTTAATGAACGAAAAAAATCTGCTAAAACATTCTTCTGGGACGGAAGAGAAATACCGATTGCGGGGGATTCTATAATAATAAAAAAACCAACCCCGGGGTTACACAATTTTAAAATCAATTTATCATCCCATATCATAGAAGATTCGGTGTTTATTGTAAGCGGATTGGGAGACAGAATGGGAATAGACTCGCTGATGCTTAAAGGTATAGCTGATATTAGCGGCGGCGGAAAATGGGACAGAGACTTAAAGCTTAAAAATCTGGAATTTAAAGAAAAAGAAATATGGATAAATTTGCGTCACAATTGGTTATTCATAATTTTTTTGTTCTCGCTCTTATTCTTCGACTGGTTTCTCTGGATGAGAAAAACAAAATGATTCTGTCTCTTAGATTATCACTATATTTGTGCTGCGGTCTTTGTGGTTAGCTAAATTATTGTTTTTCTTCGATTTCTTTTAGTATTTTTTCCGCGTCCTTTTTTTCATAAAGCTCAAGGCGCCGCATGTCGCGTGAAGTTTCAAAAGATAATAATTTATTGAGTAATTCTTTCGCTTTTTCTACTTTTCCTATATCCCTGTAAGTATTAGCAAGACTTATATAAACTGCCGTATAAAGAGAGTCTT
>CAZALG010000080.1:0-8326 GCA_964485935.1 uncultured bacterium
GTGATTGACAATAGCGCTATCGTAATCGATGGGGTTACTAACTCCGTTATTGATAATATTGCACTCGGAACCTGGCCATCAAAAGTTGGCATAAATACACAAACCAACCGGATATATGTGACAAATTCGGATAACAACAGTCTTATTGCAATCGATGGGGCTAATGATTCCGTAATCGATACTATTACGGTTGGAGCCTGGCCGGAGGGCATTTGCGTAAATCCCATCACAAACAAGATATATGTCGGTTGCAATAATGTATTTGTAATCGATGGAGCCACTAACTCCTTTATCGATTCTGTAATACTTGAAGACTGGCCAAAAGGTTTAGGCGTAAATCCTCAGACAAATCGCATTTTTGCGGCAATTGAGTATGACAACATTGTCAGTGTAATTGACGGAACACTGGATACCGTGATTAACAATATCGACATCGGAGACGCTCCCTGGGGAGTTGCTGTAAATACACAAACAAACAAAGTCTACGTAATCTGTCATGAAGATGGAACAGTCTGGGTACTTCAGGATGAAGCAGCAGGTATAGAAGAACTTACAAATAATCCAATGCCTCTAAATTTCAATATATCTCCCAATCCTTTCAGCAATGGAACGAAATTTGTTTTTTATCTTCCAAATAACAACGATAAAGAAGATGCCACTTTCTCCATCTATAATGTAAACGGACAACTGGTAAAATCCTTTTATTTAGTCAATGACAGCTCTTCTCCAACAGTTATTCCATGGGACGGAAATAACAATTCAGGACATAAGCTTAGCTCAGGATTGTACTTTGGTATATTGAAATTAGGAGATACTAAAATCTCAAAGAAAGTAATCAGGATTACCAGCCAGACAATAAGATAATAAAGAATCGAATACAGTAATTGGTTGGTTAGTAAAATTAAGATTTAGGATTTAAAAAATAGTAAGTAGGGAGCAGAGAGTAGTAAGTAGTAAAAAAATAAACTTTGTGTCCTGGTTCCTTCGTGGTTAATTAAGAAAAAGCCGCGGATTTGCCTTTAAATTATAGTCTGAACGAATTCCTTCTTTTAAAAGTTTATATCCAAGAAACCCAACCATTGCTCCGTTATCCACTGTAAATTCCGAATCTGGGGCAGCCCACTCGATATCCAATTTTTGCAGACTTTCTCTTAATAATTTATTGGCAGAAACTCCACCCGATACTGAAATCCTTTTAATTTCGGTCATCTTAATGGCTCTCTTCAATTTAATAATCAATGACCTTATTGCCGATTTTTGAAAAGAAGCTGCTATATCAGCCACTCTACAAATCCTCTCTTCCTGTGACATATCGCGGTAAGCATATAGAACACTGGTCTTTAATCCGGAGTAAGAAAAATTTAGAGCTTCAGGATCGGGTACAGGAAAACTAAAAGCATTCTCATTTCCCTTCTCGGCAAAATGTTCAATCGCAGGTCCACCCGGATAACCAAGTCCGATGAGTTTGGAGACCTTATCGAAACTCTCGCCACAGGCATCATCAAGAGTCGAACCGAGAACCTCGTAATCTCTAAAACCGCTAACTCTCACAATCGAAGTATGCCCACCCGAAACCAAAAGCGAAAGAAATGGCGAGGAATATTCATCTGTGGTAATGAAAGGAGAATAAATATGAGCCTCGAGATGATTAACTCCTATCAAAGGTACCCCGAGTGAATAAGATAATCCCTTCGCAAAATTTAAACCTATTAAAAGGGAACACAGTAATCCCGGTCCATAAGTCACGGCGATACCATCAATATTTTCCAATTTAACGTTTGCCTCTTCCAAAGTGTCTTTTGTCATTCCAAGAAGTCTTTCGGTATGTTCACGTGAAGCTATTTCAGGAACAACACCTCCAAATTTACTATGAATGTCTTGAGAATAAATTTTATTACATAAAATTTCGCCGTCTTTTGTAAGTGCAACGGCAGTCTCATCACAGGAAGTTTCCAGACCTAATACTATCACTATCTAACTCTTATTTTATAAGGAAAAACCTCAATTAATGGGTTTTCTATAGTAACAGTTGTAAAAGACCCTTTAGGAATAGAATCCGGTGATAAGTATTCGATATTAGAAACCAGACTCTTAGGACCTACAAGAGTTACTTTATCAGGTTCGAAAATCATACCTTGCAGGGCGGTTATACTCACTTCGGTCTTGACCAGTGAGTCAAGCTCCACCCGAATAGAATCGGGAAACAGAATATCATAATCTTCCAGCCCCAACAAAAAAGGAAAAGAGAGTTTACTTTCATCTAGCATAACATTATAAGTACCCGGAAGATCATAAGACAACTCAATAATCGGAGAAATTTTCTTTAACATATTATGTTGTCTTTTCTTTGCTTTGATTTTTACGTTGATTGAATCTGGTGTAACATTCTTTACAATTAAATCTTTCCGAGTTTTTATCTGTAAAGCAAGATTTCTTTCAGTTACAACAACTTCGTTTGTTTTTGCCAAAAACCAGAGGGCAACCGCAATAAGTAACGATAATAAAAGTGTTATTATATTTTTTTTATTCTTAAGTAGTTCAAATGCCATCAATCTCTACCTGAACATCACCTTTTTTTATTTTTCCTATTTCTATACCTAACCCGATATTTTCCCTGCAGACTAGAATCATTCCTATACCCATATTAAAAACGGAAAACATTTCTTTATCCGGTATATCTCCTTTTTTCTGAATAAATCTAAAAAGCTCCGGAACCTTGAAACTACTCGGATCTATATAACAGGCAAGACCTTCTGGTAAAATTCGAGGAATATTGCCGTAAAAACCTCCTCCGGTTATATGAGAAATCCCTTTTATTTCATTTAAATGCGGAAAAACTTCGTTATAGTAAGATCGGTGAGGCCGGAGTAACAGGTCTCCAAGAACTCCATTCAACTCTTCTATATACTCATTTAAAGATAGTCCCGCCTTTTTTATAACTGCTCTTATGAGAGAATAACCGTTCGTATGAAATCCTGAAGAAGGAAGGCCAAAAACTCTGTTTCCTTCTTCAATTTTACTCCCATCTATTATTCCATCCTGTTCAACTATACCTGTTATTTGAACCGCCACATCGAAAATATTATTCTCATAAAGATCGGGCATTTCAGCTGTCTCACCCCCAATAAGAGAACATCCGTTTTCCTGGCAAGCCTTAGACATACCCCTTACCACATCGACTATAACACCCTTTTCAAGCTTTCCTGCTCCAAAATAATCGAGGATATACATTGGTTTTGCTCCCATAACAAGGATATCGTTAACACAGTGATTAACAATATCTTCGCCCAAACCTTCATAATAGCCGTGTTCAATAGCCAAAAGTATTTTTGTGCCAACACCATCTATAGACGAAACAAGCACGGGATTCTTATAACCATCAGGTATTTTATATGTCGCTCCGAAATGTCCGGGTAAATTTAGAACATTATTCGTTAAGGTCTTTTTTATTAATGATTTAATATCAGAAAGTGCATCCTCTGCCTTTCGGATATCTACGCCTGCATCTTTATACTGCATTAATGATTCTTTGCTTCTCCGAGATAACGTTTTGCCTGTGCATGAGACGGGTCTGCACGAAGAACCTGCTCGAAGTATCTTACAGCCTCTTTATAATTCCCGTCAAAATACGCACTCAAACCCTTTGTATAAAGATCGGCAATTTGTTGTTTAGATAAAGATGGTTTTTTCGGAGCCGGAGCTTTCGTTGCTGCCTTCTTAGGTGCTGTAGTAGTAGCAGCAGGTCTTCTTCGACTCGCAGTCAATCTATCCCGCAAAGATTGAATGTGTTTTTGGGTTGCAGAAGGATTTTCCTCAATTGAGGCAACCTGCTCCCACAGTTCAATCGCATCTTTTATATTACCAGCATTCTCACGAGCCCTCGCCTTGCTCTTTAACGCACTAATATTCTTTGCCAAAGCACTTCTAACCAATTGTAATCCTTTTTGCGCTTTCTGGTTATTGGGGTACAAACTTATTGCTTCGTCGAGTTTTTGTTTTGCCTGCATAAGAAGTCCCCTTTTGTAATAATCGGCTCCTTCTTTGGTTAAATCCATAGACTGTTTAATTGCAGGATTTATAACCTTGGACAAACTTATCGCAAAATCCAAATCAGCACCGGCTTTAACGGGTATTTCAGCTGTTTTCATTTTATAGCCGGCAGAAAAAACAGTAACCTTGTAAACCCCGGGCTCTAATCGTATTATGGCTTTTTGAGTCTGTAAAATATTAAAACTCCTTTCAATATTTTCCTTTGAAACAATAACCTTACCCGGTATATGTGCCCCGCTTTCTTTATCTGTAAGTGATAATTTTAACTTTCCAATTCGAACCAATAATCTCTCAGTACCGCCTGAAGGACTGAAGGATAAAGAAAAATCTAACCAGGGAGATTTCTCTGCCGGAGAACCCTCGCCTGCTAAAAAATGCTCAATTTTACTCAAACTTAAAGTACCTTTCCACATACCAGCCGCATATTGAATACCCGTATTTGCGTCCCTGCCATCGGTTTCGATAATAAACGACGCTCCAATAGGAGTTGAAACTTTTAATCCGCCAAAAAGACCAACCGCAAAATCTTCATGTTTTTCTTCAGAAAAAGCATCCATATTTAAGTACTTGCTGCGTGGCCCGTAGCCGACGAACCTTCCGCGCCCCAATCCAAAAGTCATCTCGAAATTACTGGAAAATTCTCTGGTAGCAACCAGATAAGCAGAAGCAATCTCCGGAGGTCTCGGAAGATACATCTCGTCTATCAAATGTGTCTCTCCAAGCGGAGACACATAACTGTTGTTGGTAATATTTTCAAGCCCAATCGATAAACTCGGAACAGAACCACTCTGATTCACAATTTGATATGCTAGATCGAGACAAAAGCTCTTTTCGGTATATACTTTAAGACCCGCGACAAAACCGGCTATACTGTATTCAATTGAACCGTTAACGTCGAATTGAGTCTCTACATCGCTTGCGAGAGAGTAACCTGCGTTAAAGTTTACGAAAAAACCGTCTGAAACATTAGCAGTAGGACAGTCTATGTAATTTTTCCAACTGCAACTCTGGGCATAAAAATCGGGAACAATAAAAAATGAAAACAATATTAAAATAATACCTGAATATTTTATAAATTTTTTCATGTTAATTATAATATAACCGACTTTTAAACAGTTGTCAAGGGTATTTTCACTGTGGGTTCATTAAAAATTTGCCATCAATCATTATTATAAGTTCAAAAATAAAATACTAAATTCAATTTTTTTTTGTCTTGACATAATCTATTTAAATTCTTATCATTCTTTAGATATTAAAAATCAGGAGGAAAAATGATCAAAAAAATACTTACCTTCCTAATTTTCGTCTTAATTATAAACATCGATTTAATCTCTGCGGAAAACAACGACCCTGAATCAAGTCAAACAAAATACCTGTCTTCCCGTTTAGGACGACTTTATAAACTTCAAGCCGAGAAGAAAGAATATTTGCAATTTGCCAGAAAATCTGATATGCAGATTATAGAAGACAGAGTGGTGGTTACTATTTCAGCCAAACCAGGTTTTACAACCGCAGATATCAATGAGAATAACTTAAGAGCCTTTGGGGCGCTAATACAAGCAAAAGCGGGACACTCTATGAGAGTTGAAATACCAATAAACGAGCTTGCAAATGTATCAACCGTGTTAAAAAACCTCGCGGAAATAAGACTCCCTATCACGCCAGTTGAACATGATGTCACAAGCGAAGGCGTAACTCTCATGAATGCCGACGAATGGCAGTTGTGGGGCTATGATGGTACAGGTGTTAAAGTTGCCATTATAGACGGCGGATTCGACTCATTGACAGAAGCACAGGCTGCTGGGGATATACCTCCTACTTATAAAAGTTTCGATTTTACCGGTAGCGGTCTTGAGACCACAACTCCTCACGGAACAGCCGTTACAGAAGCAATTTTTGATTTAGTACCTAAGGCAGAATTTTATTTATATAAGATATCAGACGATACTGATTTCGAAAACGCAAGAGACTCCTGTATCAGCAATGGCGTGGACATTGTTAACCATTCTATGGGTTGGTTTAACGCAGTAGGTTATTATGACGGAACGGGATACATATGTAGTATGGTAGACAGTGCAATAAGTCATGGGATAGTATGGGTCAACTCAGCGGGTAACTCAACAAGACATCATTATAGAGCAGTTTTCTCGGATAACGGCCACAATTACCACGTCTTCAACGAACCAGATGACACTATCAATCCCACCGGTCCCTATAGTGCAGGACAATACATAAACATTTGCATGAACTGGGATAAATACTTATTCACCGATCAGGACTATGATCTTTACCTGGCAAAAGATACCGGTAATGTTACTCCAAAATGGGTTCTCGTTGACAGTTCGACTAATAATCAAACAGGCGGTTCTACAATACAGGACATTCCACAAGAACGTATAACCTTTGAGAATTCCGAAGATAATGTAATGTATGGTCTATTAGTGAAAAAACTGCCGACTACCGTCGAAGATGTCGATTTTACATTATTTAGCCTGGAACAAAGAGGTTTAAATTATTATACAGAATCGAGCAGTCTGACCGACCCGGGAACTGTTACGGATGTTGTGACTGTAGGCGCTATTAACCGATTACTATACAATACTACCGGAGCCATAGAATCTTTTAGTTCTCGGGGACCTACGACAGACGACAGAATAAAACCCGATGTCGCGGCACCCGATAACTGCATTAGTCACGCCTATGGATATTGGTGGGGTACTTCTCTGGCATCTCCTCACACAGCCGGCATTTGCGCACTGATTAAATCTAGATTTCCCTCATTCAGCAACACTAATACACGAGAGTATTTATATTCGAACTGCACAGTCGATCTGGGAGCTTCCGGAAAAGACAATATCTACGGATGGGGAAAAGTTGTCATGCCCGATATTGCTATCACGGTAACTTCTCCAAATGGCGGGGAAAACTGGTATGTAGCTAGCACCAATAACATTACATGGACTTCAAGTGGTACAAGCGGAGGTGTTAAAATCGAGTATTCTACCAACAATGGTGCGAGCTGGTCGGATGTAACCCCAAGTATGCCCGACACAGGCGCTTATCCATGGACAGTACCTGATACTCCCTCAGATAGCTGTCTTGTCAGGATTACAGACATAGCCGGAAGTCCCTCGGACACAAGTAATGCGTTGTTCGAGATATCACATCCAACGCCATACATAACTGTTACAAAACCCAACGGAGGTGAAACCTGGTATATAGACAGTACGTATGACATTACCTGGTCTTCGTACGGTACAAACGGAAATGTTCAAATCGAGTATTCTACCAACAATGGAGCGGACTGGTCGGAAGTGATTGCAAGTATAACAGCAGACACTCTTTCTTACGCCTGGACAATACCCAATACACCTTCAGATAGCTGTCTTATCAGAATTACCGACACAACCGGAAGTCCTTCTGATGTAAGCGATGCAATATTTACTATATCCCCTTCTTCAGCCGTTCCTGCTTCTGATGAGCCAAGTGTTTACTCAATGATTGTAAAAACTGTTACAGCAGGCAATCAGTTTGAAGTTAAATATGGGTTACCAGAAAAAGCTGACGTTAAATTTGAGATTTATGATATAAAGGGGACAAAGTTAGGAGAGATTTCAGAAAAACATACCCCCGGGTTCTATTCAATACAAATAAGAATGACCGATAACCCGGCAGGCGTCTACTTCATCAAAATGGGAATAAACGGGAAAAAGTTCTCTAAAACAGATAAGGTTGTATTG
Source organism: uncultured bacterium (assembly GCA_964485935.1). GTDB lineage: Bacteria > Hydrothermota > UBA3072 > UBA3072 > UBA3072 > JAFGHJ01. The sequence goes on from CAZALG010000080.1 coordinate 7,791, forward strand.
GTAAGATAATTTCCTTCCCTGCGTAGACAAAAAGGATAAGAGCCGAAATTTAGTCCGAAGTCCAAGGTCCAATGTCCAAAGTCTTTCTAACCCACAATCCAACCAACTAATCCAAACTAAAACCTAATACCTAAGACCTAAAACCTGTTTTTCTCTAAGCATGGTCTTGACATTATAAAATATACTTTTATAATCTAAAAGCGGAAAAATCGACATAAATATTAAGGAGGGTTTAATGATTCCAAGATATAGTATTGAGGAAATCGACAAAATTTGGTCAGACGACCATAAATTTAAAAAATGGTTTGAAGTCGAGCTTGCTGTTCTTTCCGCGCGTGAAAAACTTGGAGAAATTCCAAAGGGTACAGCCAAATCTTTGGAAGGAATTGAAGTCTCTACGGAAAGAATAAAAGAAATCGAAAAGAAAACCAGACACGACGTAGTATCCTTTATAACCGCTGTAGGAGAGAAAGGGGGCGACTCCACTCGATTTTTCCACCAGGGGCTCACATCGTCAGATATTGTCGATACTTCTT